>JANXVH010000043.1 GCA_025351765.1 Pedobacter sp. | reverse complement strand
CCAACAAATCGCTTTCTAATGCCATTAGGGAGTTAATCAATAACTCTTTGATTTGCAAGATCTGTGTTTCTGATAAATCGCCCGCCGGCTTGCTACCAGGTTTATAAGCAGTGTAAAAATGTTCAGGTACTACAGTTGGTAATCCTGCCCTTAGGTAGCAAACCCCCTGTTCAGCAGCAATCATATGGGCTACGTTCCAGATGATGTTGTTGTTATAGCCCTCTGGAATTTTATTGAATTGCTCCGTGCTAAGTCCTTCAATGGTATTAAGCGTGAAAGTTCTGATTTTTTTTAAAGAATCTATTTGTGGAAATCGGGGATTGCTCATTGTTTTTTTGATTTTATCAGTTAAAATTGCAATAAATCTGTTAAAAAAACAAGATATAAAGAAATAAGAGTTGATCCATCGATGAAAAAATTAGACTGTTTTTGTAGTTTTGCACAAAATTTCAGAAATGACGGGGAAAAGCAATAAATCAGATAAAAGTGTTGACGTAGTTTTAATAGGAGCAGGTATTATGAGCGCCACATTAGGTGTTTTACTTAAGGAACTGCAACCGGATCTGAGTATTGAAATTTTTGAGCGATTGGATGTGGCTGCAGCTGAAAGTTCTGATGCCTGGAATAACGCAGGAACCGGACACTCTGCTTTTTGTGAACTCAATTATACACCCGAAAGTTTGGATGGCTCTGTGGATGCGAAGAAAGCAATATCTATAGCGGAATCCTTTGAGGTGTCCAAGCAATTTTGGTCTTTTTTAGTTAATAAGGAATTGATTGAACAACCTGAAACCTTCATTAAAAGCATTCCGCACATGAGTTTCGTTTGGGGTAAAGACAATGTTAAGTTTTTAAATACGCGGTTTAAAAGCCTGACTAAATGCGTTTTGTTTAAGGATATGGCCTATTCAGAAGACCCAAAACAGCTTGCCGAATGGATGCCGTTGGTTATGGCTGATCGTGATCCTAAAGAAGAGGTAGCTGCTACAAGAATGGCCTTGGGAACTGACGTAAACTTTGGATCGCTTACCAGGATGATGTTTAATCAGCTTAAGAAATCGCCTGCTGTAAATCTACACTTTGATCATGAGGTTAGAAAACTGAAGCAAAAGGACGGTCTGTGGGAGGTTAAGATAAAGAACGAGGCAACAGGTGATAAATATGTTGTTAAAGCCAAATTTGTATTTATTGGAGCCGGAGGCGGATCACTGCCTTTGCTGGAGAAATCCAATATCCCAGAAGGGAAAGGATTTGGTGGTTTTCCGGTAAGCGGACAATGGCTTAAATGTATTAACCCGAAAGTTATTGAGCAACATCATGCCAAAGTATATGGAAAGGCATCGGTAGGTGCGCCGCCTATGTCAGTACCTCACCTTGATACGAGGGTAATAGATGGAAAAAGGGCGTTACTATTTGGGCCATACGCGGGTTTTTCAACTAGATTCTTAAAGCATGGTTCTTTAATGGACTTGCCGTTGTCCATTAAGGTGAACAATATTAGACCAATGATTGCAGCCGGACTAGACAACCTACAGTTGACCAAGTATTTAATAGACCAGGTACGCCAATCGCCAGAAGACAGAATGGAAGCTTTACGTGAGTACCTTCCAACTGCAAAAATGGAAGATTGGGAGTTAGAAACTGCGGGACAAAGAGTTCAGGTAATTAAAAAAGACGAAAAGCACGGCGGTGTTTTGGAATTTGGTACCGAGGTAGTTACTGCTGCCGACGGGAGTATCGCTGCGTTGTTAGGTGCATCGCCGGGTGCTTCAACTGCAGTTTCTATTATGATTACGCTAATGGAACGTTGTTTTTCAGATAAAATAAATACTCCAGAATGGCAGGAGAAACTAAAGAAAATGATTCCTTCTTTTGGAAAATCTTTAAGTAAAGATGAAAAGCTAACGCAACAAATAAGGACAGAGACCAGTGCTACGTTGAAACTTACGACTGCTTAAGAATTAAATCGTTATCTTGTTTCGAATATCCGTTTCATTAAGCTGATTTATTGGCATACGTATTGAAGTATGTAGAAGATAAGTCTTTAACCTAAACTATAACGATGCCACGCTGGTCTAAAATAACACTCAAATTTTTTGGCATCCTTATAGGATTACTCCTGATTATCTTTATTGCAACTGCAGTCTATGTGAATTACAACAAGGATAAACTCCTTATATCAATAACTGCAAAATTGAATAAAAATCTAAATGGTAAGTTGACCATTGGTAGCATGGATCCTACTTTTTTGAAGGGTTTTCCTGGAGTTTCTTTAAGACTTAATGATGTCATTTTGAGGGATAGCTTATGGCGTGTTCATCATCATTCTTTACTGGACGCCAAAGATTTAGAAGTTTCAGTAAATACACTTGCTTTACTTACTGGGACGATAGAAATTCAGAAAATAGGCATTAACAATGCAGTGATCTATCTTTATACGGATAGTAGCGGTTATAGCAATACCAGTATCTTTAAGAGCAATAAAAAAAAATCTACAGGAGAAAGTAAAGATTCAAATTCGCCTGCAGAGATTAGAAAATTCTCCCTTGATAATGTGGCATTCGTTTTAGATAATAGGAAAGGCAACAAGCTTTTCGAATTTGTAATTGATGATCTTAAAGGAAATCTTGACTATTCGGGATCGGACTGGACTGCAGATTTGAGGTTAAAGACTTTAGTAAAGAGTTTGGCTTTTAATTCTAAGAGAGGAAGTTTTATAAAAAACAAGTTACTTGAAGGTCCATTTAAAATAAGTTATAAGGATGAAAATGGAGTAATTGAGGTGGCACCTAACAAGTTGAATATTGGTAATGATCCTTTTGTAATTGGAGCAAAGTTTGATCTTTCTAAAGCAAATACTGATTTTTCTATACACATCAGGGCAGATCAAATCATGTGGCGTAGTGCTTCGGCATTGCTGGCACCCAACATTAGTTCAAGGTTAAATATGTTCAACCTGGATAAGCCCATTGACGTAACTTGTACCATTGCAGGTAATATGGGCCCAGGTGGTGATCCTGAAATTAATGTGGAGGCGGTGGTAAAAGACAACGTACTTAGTACACCAGGTGGTGTGGTAAAGGAATGTAACTTTAAGGGCGTTTTCACAAACAACTACGAGAAAGGAAAGGGGCATAAAGACCAAAACTCTGCAGTAAAGTTATTTGGTTTTAAAGGTTCTTATGAAAAAATACCTTTTTCTATAGATGCTGCATCAATAAATGACCTTAATAAACCAATTGCGACAGGGGTTTTTAAATCAGAATTTGATATTTCCAACCTTAATAATTTGCTTGGGTATGATTTGCTTAAATTTTCTAGGGGGAAAGCTAAAGTAAATTTGAAGTACCGAGCCAATATTGTAGACTTTAAGTTGGCAAGGCCATTTGTAACAGGGGTTATAGATATTACAGATGCTGATGTAGATTACCTGCCAAGAAAACTGAAGTTTACCAAGACCAATATTTCTTTAAATTTTACAGACAACGATCTTTTTATAAAGAAAATTCGTTTACAAAGCGGTAAGAGTGTCGTTTTTATGGATGGCGTTGTGCTTAATTTTTTGAACCTTTATTACACAGCACCTGAAAAGATTTTGTTGACCTGGACAATTAGGAGTCCGCAATTGCATCTGGGTGAGTTTCTCAGTTTTTTAGGTTCCAGGCAGACTATCAGAAAAGCAAATACTAAGAGCGTTAACTTTTCTGACGACTTAAATATGGTATTTGAAAAAAGCCAGGTTGACATGCACCTTGTTGTAGACAAGGTTTACTATAACAAGTTTTTAGCCACCGATGCCCAGGCAGACCTGCTGCTTACAGACAGAGGTATTGCAGTTAGAAATGTAAGTGTTAAGCATGCTGGAGGTTCATTAAAGTTGAGTGGTACAGTTAGTCAGCAAGGCGCTGTAAATAGATTTGCGCTTAGTAGTGTTATAGCTAATGTAGATATACCGCATTTTTTCTATGCATTTGATAATTTCGGCCTTACCTCTTTGACATCTAAAAATTTGAAAGGTTATCTATTTGCCAAAGTCAATATTACTGGCAATATTAATAGTGAGGGGAAACTGGTTTCCAATGCGCTATTTGGCGATGTTGTTTTTGACTTGAAGCAGGGTGCATTATTAAACTTTGAGCCGATTAAAAGTGTAGGAAAGTTCGCTTTCCCATTTCGTGACCTTGACCACATTGCCTTCAACAACTTAAATGGTAAGTTTGATATCCGCGGACAAAAAATCACCATAAATCCCATGGAGATCAATACGAGCGTGCTTAATATGGACGTTGCAGGGATATATTCTTTTACATCAGGTACAAATATTGCTGTAGATGTGCCACTGAGAAATCCTAAAAAAGACGAAGAACTTGCCGATAAACAACAGATTAGAGACCGAAGGATGAAGGGGATTGTTTTACATTTACTGGCAACTGACGGAGAGGACGGTAAGATTAAAATTAAGCTCAATAGAGACCGTGACAAAACAAAATAGGCTGTAGGATTAATTTTTTTGTAATTTAGGGGCAACATAAGTGAATACCACAGTTAATGGCCAAACCAATATTAGTCCTAAAATTAGGCTCTGCCTCTATAACAACAAATGGTGAAATTGATGAAGTAATTATCGCAGATATTACCAAACAGGTTTCGCAGCTTGCACCAAATTACCATGTTATACTTGTTTCGTCTGGCGCAGTGGCTGCAGGGAAGAAATACATTAAAAATTACAAAGGTAAAATAAGTGAGCGGAAGGCTGCTGCCTCTATTGGTAATCCGCTGCTGTTGGGAACTTATTCAAGACATTTTTTACCATACCAAATTGCTATTGCCCAAAGTTTATGTGAGCGCCAGCATTTTTCCAATCGAAAGCAGTTTCTGCAGTTAAAAGATACCTACGAAGAGCTTTGGAAAAATGGAATTATTCCTATTGCCAATGAAAATGACGTGGTAAGTGATGTAGAACTGAAGTTTTCTGATAATGATGAGTTGGCTACTTTACTAGGGGTTGGTTTCGGAGCGTCATTAATCCTCCTTGGTACATCGGTACCTGGAGTGCTTGATAAAAATGGAGAAGTGATAAAACAAATTGATTTGATCAATAACGAAGTTTTTTCACTGGCTACTAGAAATACCTCTGACGTTGGTTTAGGCGGCATGACCTCCAAACTTACTTTTGCAAATTTAGCAGCCACAATGGGCATTAAAGTAGTGATATTTGGTGCGCGAAGTGAGGATGGAATATTAAATGCCGTAGCGGGAAAAGCAGGTACGGTTTGCATGCCTAGATCTTGCTCTATTTCTGCACGCAATAAATGGTTGGGTAGCGGAAGTTTGGTTACTGGTAGACTGATGATTGATAAAGGCGCTTGTGAAGCAGTAAGAAAAAGAAAAAGTTTATTAGCGGTAGGGGTAAAGGCAGTTGAAGAGCCATTTAATGCTTCGGAAATATTTGAACTGATTGATGAAGAAGGAAATATTGTAGCAGTTGCAAAATCCAAAATACCATCTTCGGAGATTAGCAAAGATGCCAAACAACATAATCTGGAGATTGCCAACGCCAGCGATATTGTCGTATTATAATACATACAAATGAATAAAATCACACAACAACTTATAGATGCGAAAAAGGCTCGGCAGTCGATTTCGAGTTTAAGTGACATAAATAAAAAAAATCTGATCAACGAATTAGCCGCTGTCATTGAGAGCAAGGCAGAAAAGATCATTGAAGAAAATTATAAGGATTTAATAAAAATGAATACTGCCGATCCTAAGCGCGACCGGCTGCTGTTGACTAAAGAACGTATCATTGGTTTGTGTAAAAGTCTTTCGGCAGTTGCAGAACTGCCAGATCCGACTAATGTATTGTTATCAGAAACTACAATCGCCAATGGGCTACATATCAGTAAAATAACTGTGCCGCTTGGTGTTGTGGCGGTAATCTATGAATCTAGGCCAAATGTGACGCTGGATGTAAGTTCACTGTGTTTGAGATCTGGTAATGTTGCGTTACTTAGAGGCGGACAAGATGCTTTAAATACAAACACAATTTTGGTTTCTATAATACAAGATGTGCTGGAAAAGAGTGGTTTGGATAGAAACATAGTTCAACAATTACCTCCTGAAAGAGAATTCATTATAGACATCCTCACTGCTGAAAAATATATAGATGTAATCATTCCTAGGGGATCAAATCAATTGATAGAATACGTGCGTAAAAATGCCACAGTACCTGTAATTGAAACGGGAGCAGGCGTATGCCATACCTATGTAGAGGCTACGGGCGATCTGGAATCTGCAGCTAAAATTGTAGTAAACGCAAAAGTATCCCGACCATCGGTTTGCAATGCCCTGGACACCATTTTGGTAGATAACTCAGCAGCCTCAGCGTTTATAAAAATTTTATCTCCTTTACTTCAAATCCATGAGGTAGAGATTTTTGCAGATGATACAGCATATCAGTTGTTAACATCAGAAAATTACCCTTGGTTAAACAAAGCCATGCCTGAAGATTATGGCAGGGAGTTTTTGGATTATAAATGTTCTATAAAAGTTGTTGAGGGGATAGAAGAGGCATTAAACCATATTTCTCAATTTTCATCGAAACATTCTGAAGCTATTTTAACGAAGGATATGGATAAGGCAGATTTGTTTTTAAAACAAGTAGATGCAGCAGTAGTGTATCTGAATGCTTCCACTCGTTTTACCGATGGTGAAGTATTTGGACTCGGCGCAGAGATTGGTATTTCTACGCAAAAGCTCCATGCAAGGGGGCCGTTTGCATTGGAGAAATTAGTTACCGAAAAATGGATTGTGAAGGGGGAGGGCCAGATTAGATAGCCTAAAAGTTAAGTTAAAAACCACCGAGATCCAGAGATGCCGGTGGTTTTTATTTTAATTTTATTGAAAGATAACCTGAGTTTAAACTTCCAAATCACTCATAATACTTTTAATTTTTTCTGTTAGTTTGACATTGGTTTCTGCAAAGGCCGATCTGTCTGCCAATGGTGTATTCACACTACAATAAAACTTAATCTTAGGTTCAGTGCCCGATGGTCTTGCCGATACAATGCTTCCATCTTCTGTAATAAACTGAAGTACATCAGACACTGGGAGCTCCAGTTTCTTCTTTTCGCCGGAGACAAGGTCTGTTTCAAAACCCAGTTCGTAATCTTTAAGGGTGGCCACTTTAGAACCACCAAGTGTTGCAGGCGGGTTGTTACGGAATTTCTCCATCATCGCTTTAATTTCTTCGGCACCGGTTTTACCTTTTTTGGTGATAGAAACCAGCTCCTCCTTATAGAAACCATACTTTACATACATATCTAGCAATGCATCATAAAGACTGCTTCCTTTATCTTTGTAAAATGCAGTCATTTCAGCGATAAAAGCACAGGAAACGATTGCATCTTTGTCTCTAACCAATTCGCCAATCAGGTAACCATAACTTTCTTCGCCACCTCCAATGAATGTTTTTTTGCCTTCCAGACTTGTCATAAGCTGACCAATCCATTTAAAGCCGGTTAAAGTATTATAATAGGTTACATTCTTTGCTTTGGCAATGATTTCTATCAGATTAGTAGTTACGATAGTTTTAACAATGTACTGGTTGCCGTCAAGTTTGCCTTTTTCTTCCCATGCAGTTAGCAGGTAATTAATTAGTAAACTTCCGGTCTGGTTACCATTTAGTAATACAAACTCACCTTCAGTATTTTTAACAGCGATCCCTACCCGGTCTGCATCTGGATCTGTAGCCAATACAAGATCAGCATCTATATCCTTTGCTTTTTTCAAGGCAAGGGTTAATGCTTCTTTCTCTTCAGGGTTGGGATAAACTACGGTTGGGAAATTGCCATCCGGTGTGCTTTGTTCTTCTACCAAAGTTAAATTACTAAAACCGAATTGCGCCAATGCTTTAGGAACCAATGTAATTCCAGTTCCGTGGATTGGAGAATAGACAATTTTAAGATTGGTTTGACGGGCAATTGCTTCAGGTGAAACAGATAAGGCAGTTATTTTATCTAAATATAGCTGGTCAATGGTTTCGGCAATTAGCTCTATATTTTCTTCAATTCGGTTGAATTTAACTTCGTCTATACTTGTGATTTTAGCAACTTCATCCATCACCATGGTGTCATCAGGCGAGGTAAATTGACCGCCATCAGCTCCATAGGCTTTATAACCATTGTATTCTTTAGGATTGTGCGAAGCGGTTAACATTACGCCACTTTTACAGCCCAGCTCACGTATGGCAAATGACAACTCAGGAGTAGGCCTTAGGGCGCTAAAAAAATATACATAAATGCCGTTGGCAGAGAATACATCAGCAGTAATGCCAGAAAACAGGTCTGAATTGTTCCTACTGTCGTGTGCAATAGCTACTTTAATATTTTCGCCAGGATATTTTTTAAGGAGATAATTGGCAAGACCTTGCGTAGCGGTGCCAATTGTATATTTGTTGATGCGGTTAGATCCAGCACCCATAATACCCCTTAAGCCTCCGGTTCCAAATTCAAGGTTCCTGTAAAATGAATCAGTCAGTTCAGTAAAAGATTCATTGTCCAGAAGAGACTGGATTTCTGATTTGGTTTTCTGGTCGTAATTTCCATTAAGCCATTCGTTAATGGTGGTTAAAGTAGCTGGTTCTAATTCCATATAATCCTGTGTATTTTAATTTATACTAATGAAACAAATTTTAGTTAATTTCACGGCCTAATATAAGTATATTAACAATTAGAGACTAAAAAGATCACTAAAAACTAAAGATTAAACGATGAAAATATTAAAGTTTGGAGGCACTTCTGTAGGAAGCCCTGAGCGGATGAAAAAATTGCTGGATATTATAGATCCATTACAAGAGCAGATTGTGGTATTGTCTGCAGTATCAGGAACTACCAATAGTTTAGTAGAAATTTCAGCCAAACTTTTAAAAGAAGATAAACAGTCTGCGTTGACCCTTATTAACGCTTTGCACACTAAATACAATGAGTTTGTAACCGAACTTCTTCCAGAAGCTGATTACTTATCACAAGGGAAAGAGGTGGTTGATTACCATTTTAATTTTCTTTCTTCGCTGATTAACGACCTTTTTACACCCATTGAAGAAAAGGTAGTTCTTGCGCAGGGAGAATTGCTTTCTACAACTTTGTATCACATTTATTTAAAATCTATTGGTGTTCAATCCGTGCTTTTACCTGCGCTGGATTTTATGAAAATAGATGAAGACAATGAGCCCGATATTCCTTTCACTACCGAAAAGCTTACACCACTTTTGGCAAAATATAAAGGAAACAAACTTTTTATTACCCAGGGTTTCATTTGCAGAAATAGTTTTGGTGAGGTAGATAACCTAAGGCGTGGGGGCAGTGACTATACAGCTTCATTATTAGGAGCAGCAATATTGGCCGAAGAAGTCCAGATTTGGACAGATATTGATGGAATGCATAATAATGATCCACGTATAGTCAAGAATACTAAGCCAATTGCGCGGCTTTCATTTGATGAAGCTGCAGAACTTGCTTATTTCGGGGCGAAAATATTGCATCCGCAGTCTGTTTTTCCGGCTCAGAAATATAGAATTCCTGTGCGATTGTTGAATACAATGGAACCACAGGCAGCTGGAACGTTGATTTCTACAGAAAGCGAGCGTGGAAAGATAAAATCTATTGCTGCAAAGGATGGAATTACTGCAATAAAGATCCAATCAAGCAGGATGTTACTTGCCTATGGATTCCTTAGAAAAGTATTTGAGATATTTGAGCGCTACAAAACTCCGATTGATATGATTACTACATCGGAAGTAGCCGTGTCCGTAACTATTGATTATCTGGATAACTTAGAAAATATTATAAAGGAACTTCACGCATTTGGAAGTGTGGAAGTGGATAAAGACCAATCTATTGTTTGTGTAGTGGGCGATTTTAGTGCGGAGAAACATGGTTATGCAGCCAGGGTTCTTGATGCTATTAAACACATCCCGATAAGGATGATCTCTTACGGGGGCAGCAGCTATAACATTTCTTTGCTGATCAATACAGAGGACAAAACGGAAGCGCTTAAAAGCTTACACAACAGATTGTTTGAGTAGACTATTTTTTTCTAAGCCAAAGGACGATAAATATTACAATTATGACGAGTGTGATGAATAGTCTAACCCGTTTATCATAGTCATTTTTGCTTATCCTATTGTTTCTATAATCAATAAAATTACCGAAATAAATTGCGCTTAATACGATAATACAAATTATTACAAGATACTTTAACATGATGTTTTCCAATAAAAATATAAACCAACTTGCTCAATCTGAAACGCCATTTTAT
The DNA here is from genome assembly GCA_025351765.1 of Pedobacter sp. Lineage (GTDB taxonomy): Bacteria > Bacteroidota > Bacteroidia > Sphingobacteriales > Sphingobacteriaceae > Pedobacter. Next base: position 52,769 of record JANXVH010000043.1, on the reverse strand, counting down.
TATTATGACTTGGCATTGCTTCAGGAAACACTAAGCAATTGTGCTGAAGCTGCAAATGTATATAATTTCCATGTTCACTACGCTATGAAGGCTAACTTCAATTCTGGGGTACTGAAAAAGATAAAGGAAACGGGCTTTGGTGCAGATTGTGTGAGTGGAGGAGAAGTTAGCAGGGCGATTGAATTAGGTTTTGACAAAGGAAAGATTGTATTTGCCGGTGTGGGGAAGTCAGATAAGGAGATCATCGCAGCATTAGATTTGGATATTTTCTGTTTCAACGTTGAGTCTATACAGGAATTAGATGTTATTAATGAACTAGCAAGAGGTAAAGGGAAAAAGACAAAAGTGGCTATCCGTATCAACCCCAATGTAGATGCACATACACATCATAACATTACAACGGGGCTTGATGAGAATAAATTCGGAATTAATTCATGGGATTTACCGGAATGTATTGATACCTTGAAAAAATGTGAAAACCTAGAATTTATCGGTATTCATTTTCATATCGGATCTCAAATTACCAATCTTGATGTTTACAAAAATTTATGTATAAGGGTTAATGAATTTGCAACTTGGTTTGAAGAAAAAGGGTTTATAGTAAAAATATTAAATGTAGGGGGTGGTTTGGGAATAGATTACCATAATCCTGATCATCAAATCCCGGACTTTAAATCATATTTCAAAATATTTGATGAGTTTCTGGAGAAGAGGCCTAGTCAAGAAGTTCATTTTGAATTGGGAAGGGCACTAGTTGGCCAATGTTCATCATTGATAAGTAAAGTCCTTTACGTTAAAAATGGCAAGAAAAAGAATTTTATTATCCTTGATGCGGGGATGACAGAGCTGATGAGGCCGGCTCTTTATCAAGCGTACCATAAGATTCAAAATTTGTCGAAACTTGATGCCCCAGTTTCCCTTAAATACGATGTGGTTGGACCGATATGTGAAAGTACCGACTGTTTTGGAAAAGAAGTAGAACTACCCGAAACTCTTCGTGGAGACCTTATTGCATTGCGCAGTACTGGTGCTTACGGAGAAGTTATGGCATCCCATTATAACCTTAGAAACGAAATACGGTCAGTTTATTCTGAATAATATTTTTAATCCTCAAAAAAGTCCACTAAGCCCCCTAAATAAAATTCATTCAGTCCTGAGGTAAAGTCTTCGTAATCAACCTCAGGAATATTGGTTTGAGCAAACTCCAGAGAAGTACCTTTCTTGTCTTCGTGTAATTTGATGGTAACGATGGATGGCTCATTTTCTTCGCCAAAATACCATTGTTGCACAATCCTTTTACCATATTCTAGTTCCAGGTTTTTTCCAGTGATATCGCCATCCCAAAATGAAAACTCTGCTCCTTCTTTTTCTTCAAACTCCACCTCGGCACCAGTCCACAATTGGATGCTTTGTGCTTTTGTAAGCGCAAGATATACTTCTTCAGGCGAAGCTGGTAAGTAATGATATTTTTTAAATGTTTTCATTTTATTTATTTAAATGCATTTAGGCCAACAATGTCTATGCCTCATAAAGGTCTATCCTCATAAAATTATTCATAGGTTATGCTATATTTGATCTAGAAATACCTGCAATTTATAAAAGTAATAATTTAAGAGAATTAAATGAGCAATAGCCGGCAATACTTACAAACGGTAGCATTAAGAGATGTTAAATGTTATGCATTTCATGGGTATTATCCGGAGGAACACCTTACAGGTATATACTTTATGATTGATGTTCAGGTATCATTCCCTTCGCATGCGGATACAACAGAAAATATAGAAGCTACCGTAAATTACGAGGTTATTAATCAGATCATATTGGAAGAAATGGCCATTACCAGGAAAATGCTGGAAACTGTGGTTAGTCGAATATTAGAAAGGTTAGTTTCCAGCTATATATTCATTACCCGTGCAGAAGTGAGTATTAAAAAACTGAATCCACCCATGACGGGAGAAGTGGGACATTCATTTGTGCAATTAAGTTATACGAAATAAATTATTAAAGGTTTTCACACATTACCCAATGGAATTTACCAAGATCGACGCCGAGATATTAAATGAAATAAAAGCTGCAATAGGCGAAGGCAGTGTTTTTACTGATCAGGAATCACTGATCAACTATGGGCATGATGAAACGGAAGATTTAAAATTTCCTCCAGAAGTAGTGGTAAAGCCAGCAAATACTGATGAAGTTTCCGCCTTGCTTAAGATCTGCAACAGACATCATGTTCCAGTTACGCCCAGAGGCGGAGGTACAGGTTTAAGCGGAGCAGCATTGCCCATTTACGGTGGTGTGCTACTTTCTATGGAAAAATTCAAATCTGTTATCGAAATTGATACTGATAACCTGCAGGCAACCGTGGAACCAGGTGTTATTACCGAAGTTTTTATAAATGCGGTGGGAGTACATGGTTTACTGTACCCCGTGGATCCTTCAAGTAAAGGTTCTTGCTTTATTGGTGGTAATGTGGCTCATGGATCTGGTGGGCCCAGGGTAGTAAAATATGGAACGATCAGAGAATATATTTTAAACCTCGAAGTTGTTCTTCCCAGTGGCGAGGTCATCTGGACTGGAGCTAATACTTTAAAATATGCTTCTGGTTATAATTTAACCCAGTTAATGATCGGATCAGAAGGCACTCTGGGTGTGGTTACTAAAATTGTCACTAAGTTGATTCCGAAACCACAGCAAAGTGTACTAATGTTGGGTTCTTTTTTAGAAAATGAACAAGCGTGTGGTGCTGTTTCTGCTATTTTTAGAGCAGGGGTGCTACCCTCAGCTTTGGAATTTATGGAAAGAAAAGGAGTGGAGTGGGTTGTGAAGTTCGATAATATCAAATTTGATTTGAAAGAAAATGCGAATGCATTCCTAATGATTGAATTTGATGGAGATGACATAAATACCATATTTAATGATTGTGAAAAAGTGAACGCTGTGCTGGAGCAATTTGGCTGTACGGACGTGTTATTTGCAGATACCGCTGCCCAGAAGGAAGAACTATGGAGGATGCGGAGAACGATGGCTGAATCTGTAAAATCTAACTCCGTCTATAAAGAAGAAGATACTGTAGTGCCAAGAGCAGCTTTACCGAAATTAATTAATGGAATTAAAGAGATTGGTTTGAGGTATGGTTTTGAAAGTATTTGCTATGGTCATGCGGGTGATGGTAACCTGCACATTAATATTCTCAAAGCAGGAATGAGCGATGATGACTGGAAAAACAAACTTAAAGAGGGTATTGTAGAAGTGTTCGAGTTGACAATCACTTTAGGAGGAACAATATCAGGAGAACACGGCATTGGGTTGGTGCAAAAAGAATTTATGCCTATCAAATACAGTGAAATTAGTTTAAACATAATGCGTGGGATAAAAAACGTATTTGATCCAAATGGTATACTTAATCCTGGTAAGATATTTTAATTAGATCAGCTGTTCAAATACCATCATTTTGTTTTTTTCGTTTTCTGGTATAGGAGTTGAATAATGACGCGTTAGCTATAATTACACCAGTTCATTTCCAGCCCCACTTAATTGCCGAGCTCAGTATTTGGTGCGTGCAATTTTCATATACGTGAAATATACAACGTTGTTCACATGACCCATCATATCAAAATCATCAAAACGTGTCTCAATCGTGATTTTAAATTTAAAACTGGCTAAAGGGTTGATTATGCCTGCCCTTTTGTCTATTTTTTCGATTTATTATGCCAAAATGTCTTAAATCTAATTTAAATAGGGGTTGGTACGGGAGTTGAATATGTGGTTAGTATAAAACTTAAAATAAATATAGGAGATTATAATAATGACATTGGTAAATTTTAACAACAGAACAAGGAACACAGCACCTTATTTTAACAACGTATTCGACTCATTGTTTAGCGAGGCATTAAATAAAAGTTTAACGATAAACAAAGTGCCTGGGGTAAATATTTTAGAGAATGAAAGTGACTATAAAATAGAATTGGCTGCACCTGGATTGAATAAGGAGGATTTTCAAATCAATTTGAAGAAAGATACGTTATCAGTTTGGGCGGAAAAGAAAACTGTAGAAAATGAAGAGAGAAAAGATTACACCAGAAAAGAGTTTGATTATTTCTCATTTGCAAGGTCATTCGTATTACCAGAGACTGTCGATGCAGAAAAAATTAGTGCTGAATATGTGAATGGTATTTTAAATATCGTCATAGGTAAGGATGTCGCTAAAGCACAAGAAAAAGAAATTAAAGTTTCATAGTAAATTAGAGTTTGATTTTAAGGTTGAGGGTACGCTGCAAGGTGTGCCCTTTTTTATTCTCAAATTCTTACATTGGCGGTATAAACTTTCCTGTCAATGAAGACCTTTCTATTCATTCTCCTCTCTATTTCGTCCTTTGCTTCAAACTGTTTTGCTCAAAATCTGTCAAAAAATGGAGCTGCAAAACTGGTTACAATAGAGTTAGCCAAACAAATTGAATTACAAAAACCACAGGCTACATCCAGGTGGCTGCAAAAGCAGATTATTCTGGGCGAATACAAGATGAAGTTTGAATACAGGATTATTGGAAATAAGCCCGCCGATGGCAGGAGTCTATATATATCGTTGCATGGAGGTGGAAATACTTCTCCAGCAGAAAATGACCAGCAGTGGAAAAATCAGATTGGTTTGTATAACCCTAAGGAAGGGGTATATCTAGCTCCCCGTGCCCCAACAAATACGTGGAACCTTTGGCACGAAGATCATATTGATGATATGTTAAGCGAGCTGATCAAAGATGCGATTATCAATGCAGACGTGAATCCTGATAGGGTCTATTTGTTAGGATACTCAGCCGGTGGTGATGGATTGTTCCAACTAGCACCCCGGATGGCCGATTCTTGGGCTGCGGCTGCTATGATGGCTGGACATCCCGGTGATGCGTCTGCCTTAAGTTTAAGGAATCTACCTTTTGCTATTTATATGGGTGGAGCAGATGCCGCTTACAAGCGAAATGAACTAGCGCTAGTTTGGAAGTTAAGACTTGATAGCCTGGAAAAGGAAAATCCGGGCAGCTATATACACGATGTGCACATTTACCCCGGCATGCCACACTGGATGAGCAGGAAAGATACTATTGCGATACCTTGGCTGGCATCTTATAAAAGAATTTCACTTCCAAAAAAAGTAGCTTGGCATCAGGATGACCGACACCATCAGACATTTTACTGGTTAGGTGTACCGGAAAAGCAGGCCGAAACAGGAGCGGAGGCAATCGTATCAATTTTTAACAATACAATCACAATTGAAAAAAATGATAATGCAAAGTTGTATATCTATTTAAATGATAAGCTTGTAAATCTGGATCAGAAACTGAAAGTTGTAATTGACGGTAAAGTAATCTTCAATGACAAGGTATTTAGAAAGGTATCGATTATAGCGAAAACAGCTCAACGACTAGATTCGTTACTGATTTTTTCAGCACGGTTGGCTATAAAAAATGGTGAAGTTAGGCAGGAGTAGTTTTAAAATTGAAAACGCGATGCAGATTCTTTAGAATCGGTCTGCAATTTGCAGTTTGATATTTATATCAAAGCTTTAACAAACGCATTTTGTTTTTTATATTAAAACCTAGGTATATCCCAGTATTTTCAATACCTGTTTACTATTTTGCTCCTCCCCAAAAACTTCAAAGTTAAAAGTTTCATCTCGATTGCGACGAATGATGACGTGTTTTGGGCTAGGTAAAAGGCAATGATGTATTCCTCCGTAACCGCTTAGAACTTCCTGATAGGCACCAGTGTTGAAAAAGCCTAAATATTGTACTTTTCTGGTTTTAGGCATAAACACACTGTTCATGTGCGCTTCCTGATTGTAGTAGTCCTGTCCGTCGCAGGTAATACCACCAAGGTTAACACGCTCATATTCCGCATCCCAGTTGTTCACAGGCAGAAGAATATATTTTTGATTTAAAGCCCAAACATCAGGAAGATTGGTAATAAAAGAACCATCCAGCATCAGCCATTTTTCACGGTCATTTTGCTGTTTACGGCCAAGTACTTTATAAAGTATACCCGATGCCTCCGCAACAGTATATTTACCAAATTCTGTGATAATATCAGGTTCTACTACGTCGTGTTCTGCACATATCTCTTTAATACGTTTAACGATTTCGTTAACCATGTACTCATAATCAAAATCAAAAACCAGCGAATCTTTAAATGGCATACCACCACCAATATCAAGTGTATCCAGCTCAGGATTTATTTTTTTAAACTTACAGTATAATGTAACGTATTTTTCAAGCTCGTTCCAGTAGTATGGGGAGTCAGTAATACCTGAATTTATAAAGAAGTGCAATAGCTTAACTCTGAAGTTAGGGTTTGTTGAGATCTTGTTGTTATAGAAGTCAATTACATCCTCCATTCTAACCCCTAGTCTGGAAGTATAGAATTGAGAATCAGGTTGCTCTTCTGCAGCTATACGTATACCAAGGTTACAAGGGGTATCCATTTCTACCTCATCGTCAAAAAGATTAAATTCTTCTTTATTATCAAGAACAGGTATGATGTTCTTGTAGCCATCATGCAGCATATCTATAATATACTGTTTGTATTGGTATGTTTTAAAACCGTTGCAGATTACTGTTATATCCTTAGTTAAAGAACCTTTCTTTTCCAGCGCCTCAATCATTGGCATATCAAATGCTGATGAAGTCTCCAGGTGAATCCCGTTCTTTAGCGCTTCTTCCACAATATGACGAAAGTGTGAGCTTTTTGTACAATAGCAATACTTATAGTCTCCGCGATAGTTGTTTTTGATGATGGCAGTTTGAAAGAGCAGTTTAGCCTGCTGTATTTTTTTACTGATCATTGGAAGATAGGTAAAGCGTAAGGGGGTACCATACGTTTCTATCATTTCCATCAAATTCAGGTCCTGAAAGTATAATTCGTCATCTATAACGCTGTAACCTTCCTGAGGAAAACCAACACTTAGATCAAGAAATTCGGAGTAGCTTTGCATTTATAGTAAAAATATTTTTTGCAAAAATGTAATTTTAAATTGAGAATAAATCTTTAATGATTAAATTAAATGTTAAAGAATTGTTCAAGTTTGGCGTAATGGTAAATGTATTTCGGCAAGCATACATCTGGCGCTTCCTCCGCCGTTTTTCTCAATGGTATAAAGTGGCGCATATAATAAAGGATTATATTTTTCTAATTCGCTGATCTGATCCGTTCTGAGCGACAGATAAGCCTGTTCAGAAAGAACCAACAATAGATACCCACTTTTGTTTTGTACTTGTAACATGTTGCCCGCAAAATGGTTCATCTGATCTATTGTAATTTCTATAACCTCCTTACCGTTTGAGGTCAGTGAGTTTACCACTTTTTCCTTTTCCGTCTCATCCGGTATGGCAGTTAAACAGATTACAGCAAATCGATCTGCCACACACATCATTACGTTGGTATGATAGATGGGAAATCCGAAACTATCTACCCCCTTAAATGACACCGATTGGTAACCTGTGTTGTGACAAAACTCTTCAATAGCCAGTTCGTTAGTACGCTCGGATATGCAGGTGTAGGCAATTTTATGTTCCCTATCTAGCACAAGGCTACCTGTTCCTTCCAGAAATATATTGTTGTTTTCAAAACGAGTCAGGTCGACCACTTCTTTTACAACGAACTTTTTTTCAATTGCTTTTAAGATGTCCTGTCGTCTTTCCTGCCTTCTGTTAAGAGAAAACATGGGGTATAAAATTATTTTTCCAGATTGATGAAACGATACCCAGTTATTTGGAAAGATTGAATCTGGTGTTTCGGGGTTAAGTGTGTCATCCAACACTAAAACTGAAATTTCGTTCTCCTCAAGCAGCTTTAAAAAGCCATTGAATTCATTTAGCGCTTTAATTTGAACATGGTCTTGTGCACACGCTTGCTGAAATTTGTTATTTACTGCAGTTTGCTCGTTGAATTTGAAGTTAACGGGCCTTATCATCAGCAATTGATTAGTTGTTTGCATATTAGATGTTGTCTCTTAATATTGGAAGACTCATGCAGTGAAATCCACCACGTGCCCTGGAAAGTTCTGCAGAAGGCATTAGAATAAGGGTGTCGGTAATGGAATCTGCACTAATTTTGCCACTCTCCAAATCAGCAATCAGATCAGCAACTTTAACAATCTGGAAACCATTGTTTTTGAAGGCCTCAATAGTTTTGTCGTTCCTGTCATAGCCCAAAACTACACCTTCCTTTAACGCCAGCAAATTGCAGGAATCTGTCCACTGTTCACGTGAATCGTAAGGGAAAACACCATTTCCGCTGTAAATGAATTTGGTAGGTTCTGTGCTTTTCAAATCGGTCTGACTAACATCATCCAATAGCGCTTCAATGCTCTCAAAGCTTTTTGGTTTTTGAGGGAATTTATTATTAAATTGTATAATCTCGGTAATTTCCTTTTTATCAGGTTCAACCAGAAAATTTATTGGATCTAAGAGCTTTGGAAGCTGATATTTTGAAATAGAACTTAGCAACGTCCACACATTCCTTTTTACCTGTGTAAAAACCGTGTCAATATGCATAAAATCCCGTTTGTTTGGTATTTTTACCACAGTTACCTTCTCAATCACATTGTTTTCAAACAAGAGTTTAATGGCTTCATTTGCACCATAAGCAGACGTCCTTTCACTACACCCAATGATTACGTGATTTTCACTTACCGTCATTACATCTCCACCTTCCAATGTAGTGCGGTGATCATCTTCCTCACCTGGACGCAAGAAGTGCTGTACAGGATCTGGTATCTCCAGTATATTTTCCCTGTAAGCTGAAAATATAGCGTGGTTGAAAAAAATATAGCGCATTAACAATGTTTCCCTACTCCTTGCTTTTTTGGCTGGTTTATTAAGTAAAATGTAGTTATTTATAGTAATTCCCACGTCCCGTGTAAAGATCAAGTTAGGGATTGGGGCGAAGATCATTACATCATTTTCCAGACTGCCAGAAATAAAAATTCTAGCCAGTACTATAGGATCGGTTTCTAACAATTCCATTTGTAGCTTATAAATACAGCCCTCAATGGCACAAACTGCAGCTACCAGTTTTTTTCGTACAGACGGATCAGCCAGTACATCTGAAAGCAGATTTTGTATTTCTATTACCGCCAATGAATTATGGAATTCAGCGTTATTAGGTTTGAAGAAAGCACGATCAGAAATTTCTGCATCAATATGTGCTAGTTTTCCTTTGATTTTATCTGGATCAAGGAAATACATAAGAAGTTTCACGTAATAATCATACTCACCCTTGCGCATGGTATCAAGATGAACAATATCCTCAAAAAGCCAATCCTGAGCCTTGGATGGCACAACTTTACCTAAACCGCTATCTGGACTATGTATCAAGAGTTTTCTTAATCTGCCAATTTCTGTACTGACACCCACTTTGAAACTTTGGTTTTGTTCGGTCATATTGAGTTATCCTAAGGCAAATCTATCCATTTTTAGAACATAATGTTCGCTCTTACGGCTAATTTGGTTATTTTTGAACATGAATTTTCTTATTAATGCAGTACTGAAAGGTATTAAACAGCTTTACAATGAAGATGTTACCGAAAGTGTGATCAATATACAGGATACGCGCAAGGAGTTTGAGGGTCAGTTAACCATAGTTGTATTTCCTATAATTAAATATTCTAAGAAGTCGCCCGAAGCAACCGCTTCAGATCTTGGAGAATACCTTGTTGAGCATGTTGAGGAAGTTGTGTCCTTTAATGTTGTAAAAGGATTTTTAAACCTAAGCATTGCTAACCACTATTGGTCTGATCTATTTAATAACGAACTACTAGATCCTACATTTGGCACATTTAAGCCAAATGGAAAACGGGTAATGGTAGAATATTCATCGCCCAACACCAATAAGCCATTACACCTTGGTCATGTTAGGAATAATTTATTGGGATACGCAGTAGCCGAACTATTAAAGGCGAACGGTTATGAAGTTTACAAAGTTAATCTGGTAAATGATAGAGGTATACATATTTGCAAATCGATGCTCGCCTGGCAAAAATGGGGAAATAACGAAACCCCCGAAAGCGCTTGTTTAAAAGGCGATCACCTGGTTGGAAAATATTATGTGATTTTTGATAAGGAATATAAGAAAGAAATTGAATCCTTAAAGCAAGAAGGCCAGACTGAAGAAGCGGCTAAAAAGAACGCACCGCTGATAAAAGAGGCTCAGAAAATGTTGGTCGACTGGGAGTCTGGCAATAAGGAAGTCATCTCATTATGGGAAAAAATGAACAGTTGGGTTTATGCAGGCTTTGATGTTACCTATAAAAATCTTGGTGTAGATTTCGATAAATATTATTATGAAAGTAATACCTACCTACTTGGAAAAGGAACTGTAGAAGAGGGACTGGAAAAAGGTGTATTCTTTAAAAAAGAAGATGGCTCTGTTTGGATAGATCTTACCGAAGATGGTCTTGATCAAAAATTGGTTTTACGTGCTGATGGTACTTCAGTATATATTACTCAGGATCTGGGAACCGCACAGATGAAGTATGATGATTTCAATATGGATCAATCGCTTTATGTTGTGGGTAACGAGCAGGATTATCACTTTAAAGTTCTTTTTCTGATTTTGGAGAAACTTGGTAAAACCTGGGCAAATGGTTTACGCCATTTATCCTACGGTATGGTTGATCTTCCAAGCGGTAAAATGAAATCAAGAGAAGGTACCGTTGTTGATGCAGACGATCTTATTGCGGAAATGGTTGTCACGGCAAGGCAAAAAACAGAAGCTTTAGGTAAAGTGAACAATTTCCCTGAAGAAGAGAAAGAGAATTTGTATTACCAGATTGGTCTTGGAGCCTTAAAGTACTTCTTGCTAAAGGTTGAACCTAAAAAGAGACTGCTATTTGATCCTTCAGAATCTATAGACTTTCAGGGCAATACCGGCCCATTTATCCAATATACCCATGCACGTATCAAATCTTTGCTTAGCAAAGCAAATTACACTAAGCAGCCTACCGTAAACACTATGGATTTATTGATCACTGAAACTGATCTGATCATTCTCCTATCCAAATATCCTATAGAAATTGAGGCTGCTGCCAAGGCCTATAGTCCTGCTATGCTATCCAATTACCTATATGAAGTGGCTAAGCTTTTCAATAAGTTTTATCACGAGGTTCCGCCAATTGTCAAAGAAGAAGATAATCAGCAAAAGCAATTCCGTCTAAATCTTAGTTCAGTGACTGCGCATGTTTTAAAAGCAGGGATGAGTATATTAGGTATTACTGTTCCAGAAAGGATGTAAATTAGTTTTTACTTTTTTTACGGAAAACAGGGATGGTCATTAGACTCTTGCGGGTCGCTCATCCCCAAGCAATACGCCCCATTGTTTAAAGGTATCTGTACGATCAAATATCACTTTGAGACCGTCTAACGGTTAGGGGCATGTCTTTCATTCGTAAATTGTTTGCTTCTGCCATTTTAAACAGCATACGATATTAAATGTTTGCCTAGTTTTGTGGCTTATTAACCTAACTTCAATTATGATTACTTCTGAAACAATAGTAGCATTATCCACGCCCGCTGGGGTTGGGGCAATAGGTGTAATCCGCCTTTCTGGTAAGGATGCCATCAGCATTACCAATTCAGTTTTCTCAGGTAAAGATTTGTTAAAACAGAAATCACATACCATCCATTTTGGGTTGATAAAGGATGACGAAGTAGTTATAGATGAAGTACTGGTGAGCCTGTTTGTAGCCCCCAGTTCTTATACCAAAGAAAATGTAGTTGAAATTTCCTGCCATGGATCAACTTATATTATTCAAAAAATCATTTCCCTATTGATAAGGAAAGGTGCTACTGCTGCAAAACCAGGGGAGTTTACTTTAAGAGCATTTTTAAATGGTTCGTTAGATTTATCTCAAGCAGAAGCCGTTGCTGATCTTATTTCTTCAGATTCTGCCGCTGCCCACCAGGTTGCCATGAATCAGTTGAGAGGGGGTTTTAGTACAGAACTAAATTTACTGCGCGAACAGCTAATCCATTTTGCTTCCATGATAGAACTAGAGCTTGATTTTGCAGAGGAAGATGTTGAGTTTGCCAATAGGGATCAGTTACAGGTGCTAATAACTAAGATTAACATTGTAATCAATAAATTAATCCAATCATTTGAGTTGGGGAATGTTATTAAGTTGGGTATCAATACGGTAATTGCAGGCAGACCAAATGCAGGTAAATCTACGCTGCTTAATGCCTTGTTGAATGATGATCGCGCTATAGTGAGTGAAATAGCAGGTACTACCAGGGATACCATTGAAGAAATATTGAATATAAATGGAATCAATTTCCGTCTAATAGATACAGCTGGGATCCGGGAGGCAACAGACACTATCGAAGCTATAGGAGTAGAAAAGACCATGCAGAAGATAAGTCAATCTGCTGTACTCCTCTATCTTTTCGATGTAGTTAACCTTTCTGTGTCAGAAATTAAAGAAGATATTGCGAAGCTTTACCGTCCAGGCATGGCATTTTTAGCTATTGCCAATAAAATAGATTTGTCGTACAACGATAGGCTTAAGGAGCTTCAATTGCCTGACGAAATTAAGTTTATGGCCATTTCTGCCAAAGGGGAGCAGCAAATTGAAGAATTGAAACAACTGCTTTATGAAACAGCTGTAGGCGATCAGCTTTCTGACAACCATACCATGATTACAAATGTTAGACATGTAGAAGCATTGCAGAAAACACGAGTAGCGTTAGATAGTGTCGTTAATGGTCTTAACAATCCAATTACATCTGATTTTTTAGCGATGGATATTAAGCAGGCGCTCTATTACCTTGGTGAAATCACCGGAACGGTTACAAACGAAGATTTGCTGGATAACATATTTAGTAAGTTTTGCATCGGAAAGTAATTAAAAAACAGCAGATGGGTAATTAAGGAGCCTCTTTTATTATAGTGATGGCGCTGTTCAGCGCAACCAATAGTGAATCTTTATACTTAATAAAATCATCTTGGCGATCAGCTTCTTCACTCAGTTTTAGTAATCGTTTAAAAACTTTAACCTGTTCCAATTCGGTTTGGTACAGTTCTGTAAATGTTTCTGGATTTTTGTTTTTTAAAATTCTAACAGAATGAGAATACTGCTCAAAAATATCTGTAATAACAGCAAGACTTTTATCATCGTAATTTGTTAAACCACTAACCTTTGTATAGAGCTTTTCAAGCTTTCCTCTTTCTTTTGCGTAACCCATATCTTCGCAAAGATACATTTTTTAGGCATTAGTTATTTCGGAGACTATAAAATTGAATGAGGTCTCAAAAGGGATCATTCCGCCAACACTGAATGGAGTTGTAGCAAATGTCTCCGGTTCGTAGGACAAGTTAGTATGGCTTCGATATGAGATGCATAAAAATCGGTGTTTGATGGGTGTCTTCTGGGTGTCTGATGGGTGTTGGCTGGGTGCATTCACCCAAAACATACCCCTAGAAGGCCGAAAAGACTCAGGAATTAGACTTTTTTGTGTGCAAGCCATATAAACCAATGGTCAAATTATCACATTTCAAAAATTAAAATAATGGCAAAGTTACGCTCGGATTTTCACTATCAATCAATTCTACTTGCTTTCCCATTTTTTTCTGGATCACTCCAAAATGGTCAAGTTCACTAGTGCTTATCAACGAGATCGCATCACCATGTGACCCTGCACGCCCAGTTCTTCCAATCCTATGGATATAATCTTTTGGGGAGCGGGGCAATTCATAATTAATTACAAATGGGAGGAAATTAATGTCAATCCCTCTTGCCATTAAATCTGTAGCCACCAATACCCTAAGTTTGCCAGATTTAAAATGTGCTAATGATTCTGTTCTGGAACCCTGACTTTTTTTACTATGTATCGCTTTTGCATCTATATTATTTTTACGCAGTTTATTTACAATTGCTTCCACCTGATGCACAGAAGACGCAAATATCAATACCTGTTTCATTTCATGATGATTGATCAGGTAGCGTAAAAATGGACCCTTCTTTTCGTCTGAAACGATATACGCCACTTGTTTGATGAGGTCTAGCGAATATTCCTCAGCTTCAATTTTAATAACAACAGGTTCTTTTAACAGAAGCTGATGAATGTTTTGTATATCGTTACTTAGCGTTGCGGAAAATAGAATATTTTGACGTGCATGAGGGAGAAGACTGATAATTTTATCCATATCTTCTTTAAATCCTAAATTCAGCATTTTATCAGCCTCATCTAATATTAAAGTTTCAATAGCAGATAGGTGAACGGCATTTGAACTCAGCAGTTCCAATAACCTACCAGGAGTGGCAACAAGTATGTTTACCCCCTGTAAAGCCATCATTTGTGGATTGATGGATACGCCGCCATATACCGCCAGCGTTTTAACCGGCTGCAAAAGGTTTTTGCTAAAAGACTTGAAAACATCTTTTACCTGCTCTGCCAATTCACGTGTGGGTACTAGTACCAATACATTGGCATGTCTGTTTTTTACCAGTAATGTTTGCTGCAAATTCATTAAAATTGGCAAAACATAGCCAGCAGTTTTACCAGAACCCGTTTTAGCAATACCTAAAACATCACTTCTGTTTAAAATTGCCGGGATACACTGTTCTTGAATAGGGGTAGGAACTGTAAAATTCTGATCAGTCAGGGTTTTTAATAAAACATCAGAAAGACCAAATGAACTAAAAGGCATGTTATTTATTTTTGTGTAAAAGTAAGTAAAAATTGAAAAGTTCTCATAAAGCTATTAGCGTAGCGTCTAATTGTCTTTAATTTTTGCGTAAATTCAATTTATAGAATGAAAAGGAGAATCCTACGGATAACTTTAAGCTGACTGCAGATGTAAAATGGCTGGACGCAGGAATCAACTATTATGATTTCCTAATTGGTAACATGGATACCGATCCTGATGGCTATTAGGGCTGGATACGACCCTATGAATACGATAAAATATTTGCAGGATGCGCTTGTTGGAGATGCCATTTTATTCAAAGGAATGCTTGACTTCAGTCAGCTGGTATTTGAGACAAACAGTTTAAAGAAAGCTTATGCCAATAAGGCAAATTTCTACGTAAAGCTTGCGGCCCGTAACTTTGCCGAAAAAAGGGATAAACGAGGTTGCTGGTATAAGGACGGATCTTATATGCTTTCCGCTTTAAGGGAGGTAACCATTCGGATGAAAGGATTGTTTTTCAAACGGAAATATGTCGAGGGTTTGGTTACTGTTCCCAAAGTAAATTTTACAGAAAGCAAGGAGTTGTATTTAGCTACTGTACTGCCTCATCTGGTTTCAAAGACAGCCCCCTCCATCATTATTTCACAAGAACCACAGCCTACCTTTATTTCTTGACTTATGTAAAGCAGTTTATATAATTCTATTTCTATTTTAGCTAAAGCAAATAGTTAAGTATTAAAATATGAGAAAAGTAGTTGCGGCAATCAATATGACACTTGACGGGGTTTGCGATCATACCGCAGTTAATCCGGATGAGCAAATACATCAGCATTATGCTGATCTGATAAGTAGTTCAGACACGGTGCTATATGGGCGGATAACTTATCTGCTTATGGAATTCTGGCGAGCATTGGTAAAAAATCCATCGGGAGAAAAAACAATGGACAACTTCGCCGTGGTCATGGATCGTATTCCAAAAATTGTGTTTTCTCACACACTTGAAAATGTAGAATGGAACAGTGCGAGCTTGTCTACAGAACCCCTTGATGCAGCGGTTGCAGCACTCCAACAACAATCTGGTAAAGACATTTTGGTGGGTAGTAGGAGTTTAATTACACAATTATTGAAACTAAATTTAATAGATGAATTCCAACTGTGCATTCACCCTGTCATAGCTGGAAAGGGATCACCCTTATTTGAAAATATGATTGATAGAACCATTCTTGAACTGGTAAGAACAAAAATATTTGATTCGGGAGCAGTGATTCTTTACTATGAACCCACAAATAAAAGAATAACTATATGAGAAAAATAATTTCATTTATGCATATATCGTTTGACGGTTTAGTAGCAGGACCGAAAGACAACCTCCAGGGTAGCCTAAATGAGCTAAAACAACAGGGAGATCAAGAAATCCTGCTTTTTGGTAGTCCAACAGCAACACATTCACTTATAGAACAGAATTTAATTGATGGCTACTGGCTTTTTGTTAATCCGATAATTCTCGGACAAGGCATTCCGCTTTTTACAGGTAGCACGGCAAAAACACAACTAAAACTATTAGCTACGCATCAGTTTACTTGCGGAGTAACCGAATTTAATTACATAGTGGACAAACATAAAAACTAATCATGAGCAACACCGTAACATTACATCGCGTTTTAGCCGCCTCGCCAGAGAAAGTATTTCGAGCCTTTTCCAATATAAATGCTTTTTCTTCGTGGATTCCCCCATACGGATTTATCTGTGTAGTAGATCATAGTGATTTTCGCCTGGGTGGAACCTACAAAATGTCTTTTCTCAATTTTTCTACCACGAGTTCCCATTCTTTTGGTGGCGAATTCTTAGAAATCATCCCAAATGAGTTAATTAAATATACAGATCGATTTGATGATCCAAATATGCCCGGAGAGATGATTACTACTGTACGCTTAAAGAAAGTATTATGCGGAACGGATTTACATATTGTACAAGAAGGTATTCCTGCAGTAATTCCTGTAGAAATGTGCTACCTGGGATGGCAGGAATCGCTTGAAAAGCTAGAGAAATTGGTTAAGCCAGAGATTCCTGATGCATAGGTGGAACTGGTTATTATGGTTATAACTCGTGGAGTAATTTTTTGAATGTAGCGGCGAACCGTCAGGTTCAAAATGGTACCTATTTCGATAATGGTACATATTTTATATGAAAAATTTTTTTAAAAAGACTCTATTCTAGAAACGGAAGGGACTTAGTATTTGTAATGCCACCAGGTTTTATCGAGACACCATTTCCCATCAATGAGCCATACAGACCTAATACATATTCAGGTTACATCGCAACCATATACAATTGGTGGATATCGTCACAACGAAAATAATTATAAAGCTATCTGGTAAATCCGGTGGATATATATAGGAAAGCGTTCCGGCTTCAATTTTTAAGATATTGATATTTAGATTTAAACTGCCAGCTGTGCTAGCCGGCAGCGGATGTTCTTTGAAGTATTTTTTTATTTTACTTGTACTCGATTGCAAATTCTTCAATCGGGTTGCGTACTTTTTTCATGGATGACAGCCAATCTCCTTCTGCATCACGATATCCTAAGTACAACAGTGTTACACTCTTCAATCCTTTTGATTCAAGACTGAGCAGGTCATCAACCAATTCATTGTTAAAGCCTTCTGCTGGTGTGCTATCAATTTTAAGCTCGGCAGCTTGTGCAATTGCCATTGCGAAACCTATATAAGATTGACGGGCAGTATGTACAAAATTTTGTTCGGGAGTCTCATTTAAATATATTCCCTTGATTTTATCTGTATAACTATCAAACCTTCCTGTAGGCAGATTTCTCTCTTTCGTAGTTCGGTTATAAATTGTGTCTATTCTTTCTGCAGTATACTTGTCCCAGGCAGCAAATACCAAAACATGGGAACAATCTACCATAGCCTCCTGGTTAAGCACACTAGGTGCCAGTTTTTCTTTAATTTCCTGATTGGAAACTACCATTACACGAAACTGCTGTAATCCCGAAGAAGTGGGGGCCAGACAGGCAGCCTCCACAATTTTGTCGATATCTTCCTGACTTACTTTTTTTGTAGGATTGTATTTTTTTGTGGCATACCGCCACTTTAATGATTCTATTAATGACATTTTTTAGATTTAATTACTTTAATAGCGAGATCATTTTTTCCGCAACACTTTCAGATGACGCTGGATTCTGGCCGGTTATCAATAAACCATCTGTTACTACGTGTACACCCCAATCTGCTACCTTGCTGTAAGTGGCACCTAATTTTTCCATTTCGGTTTCTACAAGGAAAGGTACTACACCTGTTAATTTCACGGCAGCCTCTTCGGTATTTGAGAATCCGGTTACATTTTTACCTTTTACAAAAGGATCACCGTTTTCAAACTTTACGTTTATAAAAGCACCTGGTGCATGACAGACAGCACCAACTAATTTGTCGCTATTGTAGAAATCTAAAATAAGCTTTGCGGAGTCCTCATCATTCGCTAAATCCCAGAGTGGGCCGTGGCCACCAGGGTAAAATATGGCATCGAAATCTGCTGCTTTCATTTCGGATAGGAGCTGGGTATGCGCAATTACTTCTTGTGCCTTTTCATCCTTGTAATAACGTTCTGTGTCTTTTGTTTGTGCAGATGATACCTCACTGCTTGGGTCAATGGGTGCTTGTCCACCTTTAGGTGTTGCAACGACGATATCAAAATTTGCATCTAAAAATTTATAGTAAGGGGCGGCAAATTCTTCTACCCAAAAGCCTGTTTTGTGACCAGTGTTTCCTAATTGGTCATGTGATGTTAATACAAATAGAACTTTCATTTATTTTTTGTTTAAGTATTCATTTAATATTTGGTGCATGGAAGGATTAAAGCTTTCCATACACTAGATTTTAAACGCCTGAAAGCTTATAAATGTTTACTGTGCTAAATCATTATTTGATAAAAAGACCTTAACGTGATAGTTGAATTCACAACGTTATTTTTTTAGGGCCAAATCAAGAATATTTTCTTGTTCAGGTACCAGGCCCCAAAGTCCCTTCCCTATCTATCAGAACATACCTCGGAATTAAATTGATATTATAATCCCTGGCTACTCCAGAGTTATTGGCTTTTTCAGTAATCAGGTTAACACCATTCAACTTTAAGCTTGCAATGGCTTTTTTTCATGGGCTGCTCGGTTTCATCGGTATCAAAAATGCTAAATGGGAGTCCGTGGAAAAATTATCTTAAAACTTGTGCCTGCTCCAATTTCCGATTGAACGTCGATTTCTATTTGATGATAGATTGCAATGCTTTTTACAATGGCTAGACCTAATCCGTATCCAACATCTCCTTTAAGATTTGTTTTCATGAAACGGTCAAAGATAAATGGCAAATCCTCTTTCGGAATTCCGATGCCTGTATCCATAATATTTATTTCGTACGCTCCTGTATTTAAATGCCTATCACTTATAAAAATCTCTCCTTCAATACGGTTAAACTTTATGGCATTATGAATCAGATTAAAAAAAAGTTGAAACAGTAGGTCTTTATTAACGAATTTTAGTCTCGCCTTGGGCGATATATTCAGTGAGATCTGTATCTGCTTTTCTTCCAGTCTATGACTGATCTCTTCTATGATGTCGTTAAATAGCAACAGCGGTTTAACAGATTCTTTTCTAACATACTGCTGGTTTTCAATTCTGGAAATCAATAATAGGGATTTGGTAATATTCTTCAACCTATCTACCGTTTTCATCATTTCTATTATAGCCATTGATGAACGCTCATCAAGTGTTTCATCGGTAAGCAGATTTTCCATTTTATTCTGGAGAATACTGATGGGTGTCATCAATTCATGGGAAGCATTTGAAGTAAATTCCCTTTCTTTATAAAAGGCTTCATTAATCTGGTTCATCAAAAGGATCAGGGATTCGTCCAGGTATTTAAAATCCTCAGTTGTTGTTTGAACTCGTTTCTGTTCATCTTTGAAGGGAAATTTTCTGTTTTTTAATTTGGTATTTATAATTTTTGCAAGCGGACGGATCAGTACACGGATAAAGGTAAGGTCAATTAATATGGTTAGGCCAATAAGTGCTATCAATATATACAAGGCAAAACGTTGTAAAGGATTGTTATATTGACTGGTACTTTCGGTCATTTTACCGATCTCTAGCAGGTAATTTTTATTGTTGTTTTTGAAGGTATAGCTCAATATCCTATAATTTAAGGTGTCACTTTCTATAAGCCGTTGTGAATTCTTGATAACATCCATTTTCAAATTGTCCTTAACGGGCAATAAGGCTATAAATTCTTCTTTAAGCATGGTATAACTACCATAATTATCCTCGCCTTGCAGGTAATAGTCCACGCCACTCTTTTTAACTATATCCAGCACTTTTTTCCGTTGCTGCTTTAGCGTATAATTGGTGTACTCCGAAGCTATACTTTTGACAAGAAATGGCAGTGCCAGAACAAATACCAAAACAATTATAAGTTTTGACCCGGTAATGAATAACGTAAGTTTAGTAGATAATTTCATCTTACTTTTTAATTCGGTAGCCTACACCACGCACGGTTTCCAGCCATTCGGTATCCGCCCATATATTTAGTTTCTTACGTATATTTTTAATATGGGCATCGATATAATTTGAATCGTAATCATCATTTACAAAAGTGCCCCAAATGTGCTCGCTCAATTGAACACGTGTCAGTACCCGATTTTTATGAAGCAAAAGGTAGCTCAGCAGATCAAATTCCTTACGGGAAAGTTCTATCCGCTGTTCCTTAAATAGGATGATTCTTTTTTGAAGGTCTATATTGAATTCGCCAATAGGCGACAAATCTTCAGTTATGCCGAATTTTCTTCGGGCTATGGCATGCATTCTAGATTGCAACTCTAAAAGGTAAAAGGGTTTTGCCAGATAATCATCTGCACCGAGATCCAGTCCATTAACCCTGTCTTTTAAGTTTGTTCTTGCAGTAATGATGATATAAGCGGCATCAGGGTTGTTCTTTTTAGCGCTTTTCAAGATTTCTAATCCATTCCCATCAGGTAAACTTAAATCTATTAAAATAAAATCGTATTTATTTAGTTCCAGTTGCTCCAGTCCAGCCGCTAGGGTATGCGCCATGTCACATAGATAAAATCCTTTCTTTAGAAAGGCTTCCATTTCATAAGCCAATGTTTTTTCATCCTCAACTATTAATACTTTCATAGGGAATTGGATTAAAATTGATAGTAAAATGCCAAACCCATAAATGATTGCTGATGCTTTAATTCTGCCCCAGCATTAGCCCCCAGAATAGAAAGCTGATAATTGATTTCTGCAATATAATTTGCCCGGCTTAAACTAAGTGGGAGTTTAAAATTATAGGACAAAAGATTGAAGCTATTAGAAGCGACAGAAGTGGTGGTTATTGAATTTGAATTCCCCGGGGATACGGCGCTTTTGCCTTTTCCGTTAATCTGGTCATGGTTGCCTTTTTTTATGGTATAGACTTCATAAAAATGGCGGGTGCCTGCCACCAGTTCAATTGCAGGTTCTAAATGAAGTGAATTTTTAGCGTTAAATAAGGTGCCGATACTGATCTCCTTGGAATGGCTGAGACTTATAAAAACATCATTTTGTTTGCCAAAAGCATAATCGGAGCTAAGCGAACTTTTGAGCCAGAGCCACACATAGTTTACGGTTATGTTTACATTATTCTCATTTGCAGCCTGTAACAGTGGTGAATTTGCAGGAAAAAAAGAACGAGTATAAGCTATATCCATATTTATTTTATCATTAAAATCATGACCATAACCAGCTCCAATATCTGTTTCGGATATACCAGATCCATAGTTTAATAGTTTATAGGAGCCGCCAGAAAGGTAGAGGCCAATAGGGAATCTTACCGTCGCATTAAATAGTGCATAAGGAAGCTTTTCATTGGTAGCCTGGCCGTAGTAACTTACATTACTACTATATAGCGAGGCTAATGTTACTGTCGTTTTTTTAACACTGTCTTGTTGTGCTTGCACCTTGAAAGAAGTCATGCAAATCAGGATAAGTATGGATGTGAATCTCATTAGTTACACACTATGGTCTTTTAATATTTGGACGAATAATCTTAATGGTCTTTACTTTAATATTGGGCTTAATAACAATAGAGGGCCTTGTCTGCTTACGTGCTTTAGGTACTTCTTGGATATATGGTTTGTCAGGTTCCTGTTTTTGATCAGGTTTTTCCTTGCTGTTAGATTTATCTTTGCCTTTGTCTTTTTTCTCATCCTGCTGTTGGTACTTAGTAGTATCATTTAAAAAAGCAAAACCTTTCATTAGAGAGCTGTTAACGGCTACTAGTCTCTTTATCATTGGCACCTTCGCCTGTACTAGGGAAGGTAGCCACAAAATAAAGATAGCGGTTAATATTGTCTTAGAAATAAATGATCTGTCCATTTAGTAAATATAAAGAAGTTTGCCATGTAAAAGTCGTAACGTGCTATTGAACGATTGCCTCGTATCTATATAATACTAACAAATGTGACAATTGAACATGAATTTAAGATGAAACTTCAGGGTAAAATAAATTCAGAATTTCATGTTTAATTCATGTTGGCTTTCCAATTTTGATTAACGAAAATATTATTAATCACTAAAATCTAAAATTATGAAAAAGAGAATTATGTATTCAGGGTTGGCCTTGTTTTTTGTTGGTCTAGCTATCCTTATTGGATGCAAAAAAGACAGTAACACTTCAGCAAGCGGTACAACTAAAGTGGAGTTCAGAATGACTGATGCTCCTGGAAATTTTGATAAAATTAACCTAAGCGTTAAAGAGATCACGCTAATTTCAGCGGGCAAATCTTATAAGTTTGCTAACAAAACAAGTATCTTTAATATTCTGGATTTTAGAATTGGAAGCAGCAACCCTGATATTTTAGTAGCTTCAGGTGAAATGCCAAGTGGTGAGATTTCTGAAATAAGACTGGTATTGAATGATTCAGGAAATACGATTGTTGTTGGTGGTGTTTCACAGGAACTTACTACCCCAAGCGGACAATCTTCTGGCTGGAAAGTAAAACTTACTTCAAACCCATCCTTAGTAGCTGGTGTAACCTATTCGTTATTACTTGATTTTGATGCTGCAAAATCTATTGTAAGTACTGGCAATGGCAAGTATATACTTAAGCCTGTAGTAAGGGGTATCACAACAGCTACATCTGGTTTAATATCTGGAACTGTATTGCCGTTGTTGAGCCATCCTGAAGTGTTGGTGATTGCAGGAACTGATACGGTAGGTACAATTGCAGATCCTTTAACTGGAAAATTCACGGTTGGCGGACTTGCAGTAGGTAAATATTCTGTAAAATTTGCTCCAGTTGTTGGCTACAGAGACAGTACTATTACTAATGTTAATGTAGCTCTTGGTCAAAACACAAGCGTAGGTGCCATTACGCTTAAAAATAAGTAAACGTTCAATTATTCCATTACAATCCGGTACGCAAGTGGGTATAAATTAAATACTTAATGATATCAGGAGAGTAGCTCATTTCATTTAAAAATGAAATGAGCTACCTTTTGACTTGGTAAATTGAAGTTTCATATCTTAAAGAGCTCAAGAAGGGAAACTATTAAATTAATTTTTCTTCTGCTGGCCCGGAGCGAAAGGTTTCGCAGACTTTGATCCGGTTCTTTTCTTTGCTTGTCCGGGAGGCACTTTACCGCTATTTCCTGCTGTTCTTATGGTATCACATGAGCTTGCAAACATCAATGCTACTACCGCAAATATTATATAAATACTTTTTATTTGATCAATAGTAAACTAATAGCGTGCCAAATAGCTACATCTTATTTCGAAACTTGTGCCGGGTAATAATCTTTCCAAAGCCATTCCAAAGCATCAGGTAGGGTTTGCTTTCTCACATTATCCTCTACATGCCGGGCGTTGCGGGCAAAAACAAACTGGTATGGATATTTTTTAGCAGCAAGTACTTTTGCCATATTTTCATTTGCAACCACCCAATCGTGCATGTTGTCTCGCATTGTATTGGGGTTTAACAGGTCTTTATCACCTACTTCCATCCAGATTCGCAATGGTTTCCGTTTGCTTTTAGTAATCATATGTTCATGAAATTCCCAAGCACCGTGTGGTATTTTCGGGTTGTAGGGCCACTGTTGGTTGATGTAGGTGCCTGAATAGGTGAGTACACGGTGATACCATTCTGGATGGTACCATGCCATAATAAGTGCACAGGATCCACCCGAGCTATTGCCCATGGTAGCGCGACCGGTTGGGTCTTTTGTTAGCTTAACGTGGTAATTGCTTTCTATCAGTGGAAGTATTTCTTTTTCAATAAATTCTGCATATCGTCCATTCATTGTATCATATTCCAAGCCGCGTTGGCTGCCTTGAGCATCGCCGCTGCCATTACCAATAGAGATAGCGATCATAGCCGGCACTTTGCCTTTTGCAATGAGATTATCTAACACAGTGAAAAGCAAGTTGTCTACCCCGTCGGCGCCTACTATGAACGGTGCTACGGTACCGGTAACATACTGCTTTGGAACATATACGGCCACTTCGCGGGTGTAGGTAGCAGGGTGACTCGTAGTTACGATCAGTTTAGCTGGATTTGCAGGGTCTGGAGTACCAAATGTATTTGGTTCCCTGGCAATGCCGGGATAAATTTTGCTATCCTTCGAATTGATGAAAAAGCGATAGATGGTTCCTTGTGGTACGTTGGCCTGTAACATCGATTCTGGTGACGGATTGTGTGTAGAGCCAATAATAAAGTTACCATAGGCGTTGGGAGATGGATTGGTACCATCTGGTAATTCTGTAGCTAATACATAGCCAGTAGTATGTGGGTCGCGGGCTATAATTTGGGCCAGTACAGGCTTCACGTTCCCTACAACGCAAAACAACAACATGCCGAACACTACGTTGCGATTGTTTAGTTTAATTGACTTCATTTATATACTGAATTGGTTAGCTAAGTAAGATATAATTTAGCTCTATATCAAGACTTTGTGTTGATGAATTGTTTCTTGATATTTGGATTTTTCAATTATAAATGATACTTTCTGCATA
Organism: Pedobacter sp.; assembly: GCA_025351765.1. GTDB lineage: Bacteria > Bacteroidota > Bacteroidia > Sphingobacteriales > Sphingobacteriaceae > Pedobacter. Next base: position 28,037 of record JANXVH010000043.1, on the reverse strand, counting down.
ACCAAATGCAAACCTGATATTAAATGTTAAAATACCTCCTATTTCTGATTCCATTATTATTTATACTTTGGCTAGGACCAAAATATTCACCGGTCGGTAAAGCCGATGATGCGACACTTGAAGCTGTACAGGATGAAAAGACCGGTACGATAACCATTCTTCGAACGCATAATAAAGCAGTTGTATTAACGCAAAATGCAGGGGAGGACTTCCGGCCTTTTATACATCCCATTGCCGCACCGGATGGTAAGGGCGTGCTTACAGAACTTAGTCCGCCGCATCATAAACACCAGACTGGTCTGTATTGGGGGTTAACCAATGTGAACGGTCGCAATTATTTTGAGAATCCAGGGGCGGGTTTTTGGAAACGTGTAGCGGTTCGTATTCTGGAAAAAACAGGTGCTATAGTTAAATGGCAAACGGTATATAACCTGCTGGACGATAAAGGTCTGGCAACAATGACGGAAACACAGACCTGGAGTATGGAGCAAGACAAGGGGAGGTTCTTGCTCACACTGGAATGGAAAGGTGAAGCGAAAACAGACATCAACGTAGGTAAAAATCCCTATGGAGGCTTATTCTTGAGAATGCCCTGGAAGCCCGGTATAAATGCAGAGCTGATCAATACTGCGAGGCAAAAAAATGAAAAGGCAGAAGGGCAGCCCGCCACTTGGGTAGATTTGGGTATGCAGGTTGATGGCCGAGATGATAGGGCGCACATCGCAATACTTGATCATCCTGAAAATAAGGGTTACCCACAAAAATGGCGGGTAGATGCACAACTGGGTTTTGGCCCTACAAGGGCACATGATGCCGACTGGACAATAAAAAAAGGCGAAACAGAAGTAGTTAGACATCAATTGGTGGTCTATACTGGTGCCTTTAACGATATCGAAATGAACAATACCTGGGCTAAATTTGCGGGTAAAGATCCCAATTGGGCCAGTGTAGACATGTGGGCAGTTGCCAAACAGGAAGGAAGAGATGCCAAATTTTTAAGCCCTGAAGAAGCGGTGAAGGCAATGACCTTAAAAGAGGGGTTTATGGCTAATGTTTACGCCGGAGAACCTATGGTTACACAACCAATGGCTTTTTGTTGGGATGACAAAGGAAGGCTTTGGGTGGCAGAGAATAGAGATTATGAATCGCGCTCGTCCGGGTTTTCCAATGATGGAAATAGTCGTATCCTGATCCTGGAAGATACTGACCACGACGGTAAGGCTGATACCAAAAAGGTGTTTGCAGAAGGAATTCCTTTTCCCTCTGCCATGGCAGTTGGTTTTGATGGAGTATTTATTGGTGCCCCACCTAATTTATTGTTTGTTCCCGATCGTAACCATGATGATAAGGCGGATATGAAGGATATTGAAGTGCGACTAACGGGTTGGGGAATCCGCGACCGGCATGAAACGCTCAACAGCTTTCACTGGGGGCCGGATGGTTGGCTGTATGGTTGTCAGGGTTTCGCTACCCCTTCGCGCATCCGCAAACCTGTGGGTAAAGGTAAGCTTTATGGTCACCAGGATCCCTTTCCCGACAATGAAATTTTGAAGGGTAATGGTGTAGACATTAATGGCGGCGTATGGCGCTACCATCCTTTAAAAGATAAATTTGAAGTAGTTGCGCATGGGTTTAGCAACCCTTGGGGGATCGATTATGATGCCAAGGGGCAGATCTTTATTACGGCTTGTGTGATTCCCCATCTATGGTATGTGATACCAGGTGGTATTTATCACCGGCAGGGTGGACAACATTTTAATCCGTATACCTATACAGACATAAAGACCATTGCAGACCATAGTCACCGTTCTGCACATGGAGGGGCAAGTATCTATCAAAGTGATGCCTTTCCCGAAGATCAGAAAGGTAGGATCTTTATGGCCAATATCCATGAACATGCAATCCTAACAGATGTTTTAAAACCCGTGGGCTCTGGCTTCACAGGTGCTCATGGCGATGACCTGATGGCGGCCAATAATGCGCAATGGGTAGGTTTTAGTACTTCTATTGGGCCTGATGGAGATTTGTATGTGCTGGACTGGCACGATGCTGATATTTGTGGCGGATCGGTAATGAACAAAGAAACAGGCCGTATATTCAGGATATCGCCGAAGATACCTTTGTCGCAGAATTTTAAAAACAGGTATTCAGATTTGAATAAATTAAGCGATAAACAGCTGGTGGAATTCCAGACCAGTAAAAGCGACTGGCATTCCAGGCGTGCAAGAATCATCTTGCAAAACAGAGCCTTCAAAAAGGAACTCAAAAAGGGCACATTGGAAGCACTTTTAGAAATTTACCTAAAGAGTGCAAATAGCGATTATCGCTTACGGGCTTTTTGGACGCTATACGTATGCAATGGTCTTTCAGTTGCTCAGCTAAATTCTGCGCTGGATGATAAAGATCAATATATTCGGGGCTGGGCGGTTCAATTGCTCTGTGAAGATGGTATACCTAGTGATGCGGTAATAGAAAAGATGGGGGTAATGGCTAAAACTGAGACATCTGCTCCTGTCCGGCTCTACTTAACTTCGGCCATGCAACGCTTGCCCCTGGAGAAAAGATGGATTCTTGCAGCCAATTTATCGCAGCATGAAGAAGATGAAAATGACCATAATTTACCAAAAATGCTTTGGTATGCCATTGAACCTATGGTGCCAAAATCACCAGAGCGCTCCTTTAATCTGGCTGCTCAAAGTAAGTTAAGCCTGATACGTAAATTCATCGCCCGAAGGGCAATCGATGCGGATGCAACGGATGTGCTGGTTAGCTGGATGGCCAAACAAAATTATATTGATACGGCTATGGTGATTGGCATGAGAGATGGGCTTGAAGGACGAGCAGATCTTAAAACACCTTTAAACTGGAAAGCGGCCTATGAAAAATTACAGCGGTCTGGTGAAAGAAACAAGCAATTGTCGCTGGAAATTGCGCAGTATTTTGGCGATACGGAAGCTGCGGCATCCTATTTCCGTACATTGCATGATAAAAATGCTGGGATAGAAGGCCGGCGTAAGGCTTTAGCGACATTGGCTGCACAGCAACGGCTGGAATTGGTAGCCGAGCTACCGGAACTGTTGGCTGATCCTTTACTCCATAACGATGCTATTCGCGCTATGGCGAGTTACGACAGTGAAAAACTGGCACAGCTGCTGCTTTCGCGTTATCCAAAATTGAATGAAAAGGACCAACAAACTGCCATTGAAACACTGGCCTCACGATCCAGATCTGGGTGGATGCTGGCCCTGGCTATAAAGAACAAAACGATTGAAAAAAGAGATATACCAGCCAGTGTAGCCCGTCAGCTTAGGCGTGTAGTGGGCAGTGGTTTTGTGGAGATTTGGGGGCCAATAGATCAGTTGCCTTCCAATGAACTGGCTTTTAAAAAATATCGTGATCTGCTCAATCCAGCTGCGCTAGACAAAGCAAACTTAAAAAAAGGGCAGACCGTTTTTATGCGTACCTGCGGTAGCTGCCATAAAATGTATGGCGATGGTGGAAATATTGGGCCGAACTTGACTGGTTCTAACCGGGCTAAAGTAGATTATTTATTGTTTAATGTGCTGGACCCGAGCGGCGAGATACAGGATGATTACAAGTTAGTGGTGGTTACCACGCGTGATGGGCGCACGTATTCTGGCAACATCAGCTCAGAGAATGACCGGCAGATCATTTTACGTATTGTAGGGCAGGATGCAGCAGTAATCAACAAATCAAATATCCAGTCGCGAGAAGTAATGCCGGTATCCATGATGCCAAATGGACTGTTTGAAACCTTAACAAATGCTGAGATCATAGATTTGGTTGGCTTTTTGAGTAGGTCTAAATAAGCAAAATTATAGGTAAATTTATGACAGCTAACCTTTTTCAAACCCTTTATAATCATCCTCTGATCAACTCTGATAATTTGCAGGAAATTATTTCACTACATACAAAAATTGTTTTGCAGAAAAATGATTTTTTATTGGAAGAAGGGAAGATGGCTAATGCTTATTTCTTGGTAGAAGCAGGCTTAATACGTTTCTACGTAAATGATTTTAATGGTAATGAGATTACAACGCAATTTATCTGTGAAAATGAAATAGCAAATGAAGTGTCGTCTTTGTTTCAACGTATTCCGTCGGTGCAAAACATTCAGGCGGTTACAGATGCGATAGTTTGGAAAATTGATTTCAATGATTTTCAGCATTTATATCATAGCATGGAATCAGTAAGGGAATGGGGACGCGAGTGGATGTCGGCGCAGCTTTTTCAAACTCAGCAGCGGTCTATAGAAATGATTACCCAATCTGCCTCTTTCCGTTACCTGCATTTAATGGAAAATAGACCCCAAATTATCCAACAAGCACCACTAAAGCAAATAGCTTCTTATTTAGGAATTGCAGATACTTCTTTAAGTCGCATCCGTAAGGATCTGGTTTCTTCCTAGTATTTCTTGACCTATGTAAAGTGGTTTTAGTATTTCTATTTTTACTTTAGCTTAATCAAAATAGGTGAGCAATGAAAAATCTTAAGACTATATCTTTTTCCATTTTTATTGATTCAGATAGAGAAAAAATATGGAACGTACTTTGGAGTCCTAAAAGTTACGAAAAATGGACTAGCGTGTTTGCTGAGGGAAGCTATTATCAGGGCGAGATGAAGCAGGGTAACACCGTTCAGTTTTTAGGAAAAGATGGACGAGGTATGAGTTCCTATATTGAAAAACTTACTGAAAACGAGCAAATGGTTTTTACCCATCGAAAAGAATTAAAAGATTGCGTAGAAACCGAATCATTGTGGCAAGGCGCAAAGGAAATTTATTACTTAAAAAAGGAGACAGAGATCTGTACCGAATTGCAGGTGATTTTGGATATCACTGCAGACATGGAAGGCTATTTCAATGATGTTTTTCCAAAGGGATTAGCTTTGGTTAAACAACTTTCTGAACTTAATCATTAACCCTTAAAAATTATATAATGGAAACAGCATCAAAAAAATTAGCTATCATCATTCCTGCATATCGGATGCATTCACAAAGTTTTAAAAATGTTTTAGACGGTATTACTGAGGAAATGGGATTGAAACGTATTGACAATAAAACCAACCATATAGTATGGATGACGGGTAACATAGTTAACTGCCGTTATTGGATCGGTAAATTGTTGGGTATAGAAGATAAAGATCCTTATGAGAACTTGTTTTCAGAAGGCAGGGCATTGGATGAAAACCTTGCTTATCCCACATTGGAAGCGCTAAAGGAAAGTTTTGCATCCATATCACCAAAAGTATATGAAAAACTGTTAACAGCAACCGATGAAGAATTGGATAAGGCGTTTTCATTTGGCATGAATGTTCCTTTTATTCCAGAAAATATCCTGAACTTTATTGGTATGTGCATTGGAAGGGAAGACTATCTCTTTGGCCAAATAGGCTTGATGCGAAAAATGCTCGATTTAAAAGGAATGAGTTATAATATAGACCCGAGCATAAGTTATTAGAATAGTTAAAAAGCAAATTAATTTATATCATTTTAACCTTAAAATAAACACGATTATGGCAACTGTAAATGCTTATTTAATGTTCGATGGAAACTGCGAGGTGGCTTTCGATTTTTATAAATCAGCCTTGGGCAAAGAATTTAGCCAGTTAAGCAGATTTGGCGAAATCCCTCCACAAGAAGGAATGCCGCCATTTGCTGATGATATGAAAGATAGAGTGATGCATGTAAGTTTGCCCATAAGTGCAGAAACGATTTTGATGGGGAGTGATACCATGCCTGGGATGGGATCTGGTATAACTGTTGGAGACAATTTTTCGGTTGCTTTAGGCGTAGATTCTAAAGAAGAAGCGGATAAACTTTTTACTAACCTATCAGCAGGTGGCAAGATAACAATGCCTTTGGAAGTTACTTTTTGGAATTCTTATTTCGGTATGTTTACAGATCAATTTGGCATCAAATGGATGGTGAATTATGATTTACCGAAGTAAAGGATAACAGTTTCATAATAAGTGGGTTAAAATCCATTTCGACCGACAACCGCCCATAGTAAGGCCAATGAGGAATTAATGGCTATTGCCAAGATGCAGAACATCATATTGCCAGCTGGACTTGATGATGAGCACTTGAAGAAAATGGAAGAATTAAAATCCAAGACAGGAGCGGACTTTGATAAAAATTATGTAGCCGCTATGGTTGAAGGGCATCAAAAAATGCTTAGCCTATTGCAGGATGGCGCCCAGAATTGCAAGGATTCAGCATTGAAAAACTTTGCAGCAAAAACAGCACCAACTGTAAAAGCACACTTAGACATGATCACCAATATACAGGCAGGACTTAAATAGAAATATTTAGTTGTTATAAAATGCCAAAAGCCCCTTTAAAACAGGGGCTTTTGGCATTTTATAACAACTTGCTAAAATTCTCTAATAATTTTAAAGCTTTGCGGGTGTAACACAGGTTCTCTTATACTTATCGCTCAATCTTTCATGTTGCTACAAGTGGTGGCTCATACGAGCTATGAATTTCTGCCAAAACTAAAGCGTTCTTTTTTCGCCTGTTAAATACATCCATATTTAACTCAAAATAAATATGCCAAGGATATTTTAGTTACATTCTTAATAAAATACATTCGTAATCTATGGATAAGTAAAAGTATATTTTATAAAAAAATGTGTTTATTTATTGTATAAAGACATAATTAATTACATTTTTATATTTTTAATAGATAAAAATTGACATATATCATGTAAAAATCAATCAATTTCATTGAAAACATAAAAATATTGATAAAAATTATAATAAAATATTACAAAAATCTTAGTATAGTAAAAATACATCTGAAAAAACATAAAAAACAACAGTTAAATAATATTAATATTTAATTTTTAATGATTTTAATCATATAATCGAAGATTTATTAGAAATAAATTGCATGTTATTATTAAAAATGATATATTTATCGCAGTAAACAAATGAACCAATCAAAAACCACAATTTGCCTATGACGAAAATTTAACCTATAAAAAAAAAGCCTCGCTGGGAGGTCGGATTCCCAGTGAGGCAAACAGTTTTCCATCTTTTAACAATAAAAAACCTTTTCAAATGTATAAAAATGTACGTTATAAACTTCCAGTATTTGCCGTATTTTTACTTTCAGGCATTTTCCAGTCAAATATCACAAAAGCTCAGTTTAGTCTTTCAGGCCAGCTGCGCACTCGTACTGAAATTCGTGATGGGTATGGTAATCTCACCTTATCAGGGGCCAAGAAAGCCAGTTTTACTTCACAGCGCACACGTCTGAATTTCGGCTACAAATGGGACCTCTTAACTTTTGGTGTCAGTGTTCAGGATATAAGGGTGTGGGGAGCAGATGCATCAACCATATCAACAGCCGATGGCAATCGCTTTATGCTGCACGAAGGCTGGGCAGAACTTACCCTCGCAAACAAGGCAGATACCAATATCAAATTTAAATTAGTAGACCAGCTTTCCCTGAAAATCGGTAGACAGGAACTCATCTATGATGATTCCCGATTGATAGGTAACTTGGACTGGCTGCAACAGGCTCGTCAGCATGACATGGCATTATTAAAAGTGATGCACCATGGCTGGCAAGTTGATCTGGGTTATGCTTACAATCAAAATTCAGATGCGGCAGGTGTCACCAACACTAATTATGTACCCGGCAATCTGCCTGCTTATGTAAAAAATAGCTCAGGAACATTGGTTCCGCTTCCGGCTGGTCTTGTACCCCTTGCTGCTGGAGGTAGTGCCGCCAATAATAGCTCAAAAACAGGCAACCCTGTATACAGCAATCCTGCAGGTACTAATGGTGCTACACAAAACTACAAGTCATTTACCAGCTTGTACATCAGTAAAAAATTCAAGCAGACAAAGGTTTCGGCATTGTTGTTCAATGATAATTTTGGAAAATATAAATTGGATTCCGCAGGAAGCGCAGCTGTCGGTTATGTTTATGGTCGTCGTTTTGTACCCAGTGCTCCAACAGACCCCTATGATTATGGCACCCGCAGCCGCTACACCTATGGGTTGATGCTTAATCCAACTTTTGGAAATGCATCCGGCTTTGGTAAAATTGCGGTACAGGCTGCTTACTATCAACAATCCGGTAATGACCGGGATGGTAACAGGATGAACGCGTTTCATTATTCTGTAGCCGCAACCTATCAGAAAGGGCTATTTAGTATCACACCAGGCTATGATGTACTTTCTGGCACCAAGCCTGCTGATGTTATTTCGGGTAAAAACAATTCATTTGATCCTCTTTATGGCACACCACATAAATTCTGGGGGTATATGGACTACTTTTATGCTGGTACTGGTTCCCCAAAAGGCGGACTTAATAATCCTTATGTAAAGCTCAAATACACCGCAAATACCTTTGCAATTGGCCTTGATCTTCATGCTTTTAGTCTGAATCAGGAGATGAAAAAGGCAGATGGAACTCTTGTAGGCAAAAATCTAGGTAAGGAGGCAGACTTGGTGCTAAACTACACCATGAATAAGTTTACCAATATCGAACTGGGATATTCCATGATGAAAGCCACGGGCAATATGCCATTTGCAAAAGGTCAGGCTGTAAATGATGTAACAGCAGCCACATTCGACAAGACACCCAAATGGGCTTACCTCATGTTGAAATTTAGTCCCGACTTCTTCTACGCCAAACCTGTAGCCATCAAACAATAATTATTAAACCATCAATTGAACTCACATGAATAACTATATCAAAAAATTCGAGAAGCCTATTTTATTAAGCTTATTTTGTGTCCTTTTAAGTTTATGGGCTGCGGCCGCAAATCCCGGAAAAAGAGTTGTTAAATTGGGTTTTATACCCCTAACAGATTGTGCTCCATTGGTTATTGCAAAGGAAATGGGCTTCTTTGCTAAATATGGTGTAGACGTACAGCTTTCTAAAGAGGCTTCCTGGGCGGTGATCCGAGATAAAATCCTGAATGGAGAACTTGACGCTGCTCACTGCCTGTTTTCGATGCCTTTTTCTGTTTATACGGGGATTGGCGGTAAAGCTGGGTCGGAAATGAAGATCGCCATGGTTCTGAACAACAACGGACAAGCTATTACACTATCAAAAGATTTCTGCGGACTGGTGGGCTTTAGGGACATGAAACATGTTGCAGCAGCGATAAAATCGGTAAAGGCCCGCAAGGAAGTAACTTTCGCAATGACTTTTCCAGGAGGTACACACGATATCTGGCTGAGGAATTGGCTAGCCGCTGCCGGAGTCAACTCCAAATCTGTTGGTATCATCACTATCCCTCCACCGCAAATGGTGGCCAATATGAAGGTAGATAATATGGAGGGTTTTAGTGTAGGTGAACCATGGAACGGCGTTGCCGCTGCTCAAGGAATTGGCTTTACGCAGATCTCCAGTCAGGACATTTGGAAAAATCATCCTGAAAAAGCTCTTGTAGCCAATAAGGCCTTTGCAGAAAACGACAAGGAAGACTTGAAAAATGTGATGAAGGCCATTATTGATGCCTGTAGATGGCTGGATGTAATGGGCAACCGCAAAAAGGCCGCTGTCTTGCTAAGTAAACCCAATTATGTAAATGCCCCGACTCAGGTGATCGAAGCCAGACTGGTCGGTTCCACTGATATCGGCTGTGATCTAGGTGTTCAGAAATATAAGGACGACTATATGTTGTTTTATAACAACGGCATTGTCAACACGCCTAAACTTGCTTATGGTATTTGGTTCATGGCCCAATACATGCGTTTTGGTATGATCAGCACCGCTCCGGATTATCAGGCTGTAGCAAAAAAACTCATCATGACCGATCTCTTTACCGAGGTAGCGAAAAGTATGAATGTACCGGTGCAGGAAGATATGAAGCCATTTAAAACCAACCTGGAAACCATAATTTTTGATCCAAAAAATCCTGCGGCCTACATTGCCGGAGCTAAAAAATAATTCCTAACGTTATGAAGCAATTACTTTCAGCCAAAACAACCTCTTCCGTCCTATATTTTCTGGCAGGTATATTTATTATGGGCGGCATTTGGGCATTGATTGCCAAACTCACCAAAGGCGAAATACCCGACCCATCATCTACATGGGTGGTATTTAAAGAAGTGATCAAGCAACCTTTTCAAAATGACTCTGATCAAAAAGGCATAGGTACCAAGCTTTTAAGTTCTTTGGGTCGTGTGGCTATTGGTTTCGGATTGGGATCTTTATTTGCTGTTCCCATCGGATTAGTGATGGGCAGCAGCAAGATCGCCATGCGAATTCTGAACCCGATGGTACAGATACTGAAGCCGGTTTCTCCACTAGCATGGTTTCCCCTAGGGCTGGCTATTTTCCAGGACTCACCAAAAGCCAGCGTATTCATGATTTTCATCTGCTGCTTGTGGCCTACACTGATCAACGCCGCCTTCGGCGCATCCAATGTTCCTCAGGACCATAAGAATGTGAGTAAAGCCTTTGGATTCTCAACCTGGAAATACCTAAGTAAAATATTGGTTCCTTTTAGCCTTCCGCACATCATTACCGGACTAAGATTATCAATTGGTATTGCCTGGATGGTCATCGTGGCTGGTGAAATGCTTTCCGGCGGAACCGGACTTGGTAATTTTGTCTGGGAAGAAGGTTTCAATGGAGGAAACACGGCTAAAATTCTGGTTGCCATCATCATTATTGGGCTTGTAGGTTCTTTACTGGACCGTTGTTTTACTTGGCTGCAACAGAAGTTTTCCTACGCGCTTTAATACCTGACCGTTTATTAAAATTTTGATTATGAGTACATCAACAACATTTGAAGAAAGCACTACAGAGGTGACAGATAGAATTCTTAGCCAGGTTACCCAACCGGAAATAAGTATCCGGGTAGATAATGTAACTGTAAGTTTTAAAACTCCCAAAGGGATATATACTGCCGTCAAGGATATTGATTTAACTGTCAATAAAGGAGAAATTGTGGCTTTAATCGGCCATTCCGGCTGCGGAAAATCTACTTTAATGGGTACGATTAGCGGCATGGTTAAGCCTTCAGCAGGCCAGGTCTATGCCAACGATAAAAAAGTAGAAGCTCCAGGACCGGATAGGGGCATTGTGTTTCAAAATTATTCTTTGCTGCCATGGCTTACTGTCTATAAAAACATTGAGGTTGCAGTCCAGTCTGCGCTTAAAGATTTATCCTCAGCAGAGTGGAACAAATTGGTAGAAGCCAACCTGAGAATGGTCAACCTTTGGGAACATAAAGACAAACTTCCCGGTCAGTTATCAGGCGGAATGAAGCAAAGGGTAGCCATAGCACGTGCATTTGCAATTAACCCAAAGATTTTATTGCTGGATGAGCCTTTTGGTGCCCTTGATGCCCTTACTAAAAGTGCAATGCACGTGGAATTGCTTAAACTCTGGAACCTGGACAATCGTGAAAAGACCATCGTGATGGTAACCCATGATATAGAGGAGGCTATATTCTTGGCCGATAAAGTAGTGGTGATGAACAATGGTCCAGCAGCTACAATCCGGGAAATTGTAGAAGTTCCTTTAAAAAGGCCGCGCAACAAGAAAGACATTGTTCATGATCCTAAGTACATGGAAATACATGACCGTTTGCTGGGGCTGCTGATTGACAAGTTCTCGATCGATGACGAGCGCTAATGCTGTTTTATAATCGTTTTATATGGCTGTTACACACATAAGGGTTTTATAGGGGTCAAATAGGGGTTGCATAGGACTTTACCTCCTTCTCAACTCCTATCAGACTCCTATGTAACTCCTATTAAAGTCCTATTTCTATGCCATTCATATAGAATCCGTCCGCAACGCTTCCCTATACTAAAAATACGTTTAGACTAAAGTTTCTGGTTGTTATTTAATTTGAAGATGTCCCCATACCGACTAAACTTTTTTTGGAGGCAAATCAAAAGCTACAGCATCATGCTCAAAATGACCGTTGTGCGAACCATCACAAAAAGGTTTGTTTTTTGAAAGGCCACATCGGCAGATGGAAAGTACAGTTCTTCCTTGCAATCCATACTCATTACCGTTCCTGTCCACAATTTCAAAATCACCTTCGATCTTAACAGATCCATTATTATTTATTGTAAGTTTTGTCTTAGACATAATAGTAGTTGTTATCCGATAAAGCTAACGCAATACTAATGATCAAAAGAATCAGATGTCTATTTAGATACATTCTGGCAAGTGATCATGATCCTATTGGAATAAAATCTGTGATGGCTAAATAAGCTTTACTAAGTAAAAACTAAGTAAATTCTTTATCACGCTCCAATTCTGCAAAACTATTGAGGCCTTTATGGTGTACCTTAGTCACACTAACATAAAATACTAAATAAATTTAGATATGATACCAGTAAAAGGATACGCGGCGCAGGACGCACAAACAGACTTAGCACCATGGGATTTTCAACGTCGTGATGTTGGTCCTAATGATGTCCAGTTTGATGTTTTATTTTGTGGTGTATGCCACTCAGATCTGCATCAGATCAAAAACGACTGGTTTCCAGGCATTTTTCCGATGGTACCGGGACATGAGATTGTTGGACGGGTGGTTAAAGTAGGAGATAATGTAAAGAACTTTAAGGTTGGAGATTTGGCTGGTACAGGCTGTTTGGTAGATTCTTGTCAGGTATGCGAGAATTGCAAAAAAGATCTTGAACAATATTGTTTGGAAGGTAACACCGCAACTTATAACGCTATGGAGCGCGATGGCTCTTCGCCAACTTATGGGGGCTATAGCAACTCTATCGTAGTTAGAGAGGAATTTGTATTGCACATTTCTGATAAACTAGATCTTGCCGCTACTGCGCCTTTATTGTGTGCGGGTATCACTACTTATTCTCCATTAAAACACTGGAAAGTTGGTAAAGGACATAAGCTTGCCGTACTTGGATTAGGTGGCTTAGGACACATGGCAGTGAAATTTGGTGTAGCTTTTGGTGCTGAAGTTACTGTTTTAAGTACTTCGCCAAAAAAAGAAGCCGATGCTAAAAAGCTTGGTGCGCATAAATTTGTGGTGACCACGGATGCGGAACAGGTAAAGGCGGCTAGAGGCAGTTTTGATTTTATACTGGATACTGTTTCGGCAGCACATGATTTTAACATGTACTTAGGTTTATTAAGAACAGACGGAACCATGATTTGTGTGGGCGTTCCACCTAAGCCTGCTGAGGTTGCTGCATTTAGTCTTTTGGGTGGTAGAAAGAGTCTGGCCGGATCTGGAATTGGTGGTATAGCAGAGACTCAGGAAATGCTTGATTACTGTGCAGAACACAACATTGTTTCGGAGATTGAAATGATTGATATTAAAGATATTGGTTCTGCCTACGATCGTATGCAGCAGGGTGATGTACGTTACAGGTTTGTAATTGATATTGCTACATTGTAAACACGCTGGGTTAACTATTTTTGGAAAGAGGCTAAATGCCTCTTTTTTTATGCATCCTTTTCACGTATCTTCCAAAATGAAAAAAAACCTTCCATTTTGGAAAGGTTGCTTCTTTTTATTATTAATCAAGTTTACTGAAATCGGCCTTTGTGTTGTTTTAAATGCTATTTTGTTTTATTAGGCATTAGCGGGCATCCGCTTTGCGGAACCTTATTTAAAAATTAAATAATTAAACTATGTTTCTAATTATCCTGGGCTTATTGATTGTTATAGTAAGCTTTTTTATTGCCCGCGGCGAAAGTCCCCTAACTAAATTCAGTGTTTTAATCCGTGTTGCAGGAGTTGTCCTGATGCTCCTCGGCGCTACTATTTCTATGTTTAAAGTGGTAGATGCGGGTCAAGTTGGTGTTACGACACTTTACGGTAAAGTTGATAATGATGTGTTATACAGTGGTTTGCACATTATTAATCCTTTAGTAGAAGTGACTACATTTGATACCAAGACCCAGAATTATACCATGTCTGCTGTACATGATGAAGGTGTGAAACCTGGCGATGACGCGATCCGTATACTCACATCAGACGGACTGGAAGTTACTATTGATCTTTCAGTGCTTTTTAGTGTTAAGCCGCAATCTGCTCCACAAATTCTTAAGGAAATAGGTGAAGATTACGTGGATAAGATTGTACGCCCTATTGCCAGAACAGCGATTCGCGATAATGCAGTGTCTTATGAGGCGGTTGCATTATATTCTACTAAGAGACAAGAATTTCAGAGTAAGATATTTGCGACTATTAACCAGAGCTTTAACAAGCGTGGATTTGAGTTACAGCAATTGCTGATCAGAAATGTAACCTTGCCTGAATCAGTTAGAAAGACTATAGAGTCTAAGATCAACGCAGAGCAGGATGCACAAAAGATGCAGTTTGTATTGCAAAAGGAAAGGCAAATGGCTGAAAAGAAACGTATAGAGGCTCAGGGTATTGCAGATTATCAAAAGATCCTATCAACCGGATTGAGCGATAGGCAACTTCAATACGAATCTATATTGGCTCAGAAAGAAATAGCATTATCGCCCAATACAAAAATCATAATTATGGGTAGTGGTAAAAATCCTATAATTTTAGGGGCTAATTAATACCTATTTCATAAAGGCCAAAACATCAAAATAATTCATTGTATTTCAATATTTGAAGATTAGTAATGAAATAGTACTTTTGCGTTAAAGCGCTACTAAACCGTTTTAAAATTTATAAATACTAAATATGCTGGTCATTAATAATTTTGAAGAATATCAATCGCATTTGGGCAAAGAACTAGGCGTATCTAAATGGCATACTATCGACCAGCCTCAGATCAACAAGTTTGCCGATGCAACAATTGATCATCAATGGATTCACGTAGATAAAGAAAGGGCTGAAAGTGAAGGGCCTTTCAAATCAACTATTGCGCATGGCTATTTAACTTTATCCTTAATCCCATACCTTTGGAAGCAGATTGCTGATGTCCGTAATATTAAGATGGAAATTAACTATGGTATTGAGAGCTTTAAATTTAGTCAGCCTGTGTTGGTTAACGATGAGGTACAATTGAAAGCTAAACTAAATTCTATAGTAAATTTAAGAGGTGTTACCAAAGTAATTATTGAAGCTACATTGATCATTAAAGATCAGGTAAAGCCTGCTTATACTGGAAATGTGATCTTCCTTTATCACTTTATTTAGCACTAAATTTTCTTGATGTAAATCTTTGCCGTTCAAAAACTAAAGCAAGTTAAATGTTGTTAGCTAATCGGCTTTGTTTTAAAGGGCTACAGAAAATTGGAACAAATTAAACGTATCGCCATTCTTGGAGGTGGGCCTAGCGGACTATTCCTTTTTAAAAGATTTGTAGACGAAAATAAGGATTACATCAGTCTGACTGTTTTTGAGAAAAAGCAGGAGCTTGGTTCGGGTATGCCTTACAGTAGAGAAGGGGCTAATGACGAGCACATTACTAATGTTTCAGGTAATGAAATTCCGGAGCTTGAAACCTCATTGCTGGATTGGATGGGTAACGTGCCAAAAGGAACGCTGGAACACTTCAATATTAACCTGGAGCAATTTCATGAATACAAAGTATTGCCTAGGTTGTTGTTTGGTCAGTATTTGTCTGCTCAATTTTCATTATTAAAGGAAAAAGCCAAGGCTCAGGGTATGGATACCTCTTTTTATATGGGTAGTGAGGTTGTCGATATCATAGATCAGCCAGAACAGGATTTAGTTGTTGTTGAAACTGCAGACGGTAAGCAGTTTGAGTTTGATCAGGTTATTGTTTGTACCGGACACAGGTGGCCGTTAAAATATGAGGGTACAATTGCTGGTTGTTATGATGCGCCATATCCTCCAGCTAAGATTGCTAAACACTTTAATCATACAGTTGCAATCAAGGGGTCTTCGCTAACGGCTATAGATGCTGTGCGTACATTGGCCCGGAATAATGGAGTGTTTAGTTACGATAAGGCTGGTAATGTCACTTTTCAATTGGGAACGGATAGTCCGAATTTCAAAATGATAATGCATTCGCGGAATGGGATGCTCCCCGGCATCCGGTTTCACCTGGAAGATTCGCACCTGCTAAAAGATTCCGTTTTGTCAAAAGAAGAAGTGAACAAGAACCGTGAAGAAAACGGAGGATTCTTATCACTCGATTATATATTTCAGCAGAATTTTAAAGAAGCTTTTAAAGATAAGCGCCCACGCTTTTATGCGTTGATCAAAGAAATGAGCATTGAAGACTTTGTACAGCGTGTAATGAAAATGCGGGAACAGAAAGATGCTTTTCAACTCTTCGGAGAAGAATATTGCGAAGCAGAGCGATCTATTGATGAAGAAGAATCTGTGTATTGGAAGGAGATGCTTGCTGTGCTTAGCTTTGCAATGAACTACCCCGCTAAATACTTTTCTGCAGAAGACATGCAACGTTTACAAAAAGTACTGATGCCTTTAATATCTATTGTAATTGCATTTGTGCCACAAAAATCTGTAGAAGAAATGCTTGCGCTCCATGAGGCCAGTTTGCTGGAAATTGTTTCGGTAGGAGAGGATGGAGAAGTTGAGCCGCTGGCGGAGGGCGGCATCATTTATAATTATACGGATAATGATGGTGTGGAGCAGGCTGTGCAGTTTCAAACCTATATAGATTGTGTTGGACAGCCCCATTTATCTTTTGAAGATTTGCCTTACAAAAGCCTCATTGAAAATGAAACTGTTAGTCCGGCAAAGATTAAATTCTTTAATAATTATAACGGAAAAAAGGCCTTGGAAGAGGGAAACCGTAAAGTGGTGCTGGATAGGACGGTGAATGAAGAAGGCGATTACTACTTAAGGGTGCCTGGAATAACGATTAACGATAGTTTTCAAGTGGTTGATCGTTACGGTGCATCTAACCCTCGAGTTTACATCATGGCGGTACCTTATATTGGCGGATACAATCCAGACTATTCAGGATTGGATTTCTGTGAGGCAGCTTCTGGTTCAATAATTGAAAGCATCCTGGCTAAAATATAATTACAATTACCTTTATGGATACTTCCTTGCTGCATTTTGATGAAAACCCTAAACTATTTATGGTGTTACTGGGTTCAAAAGCAAAGCAGAGAAATGTAGAGCAGCATGATTATTTTTTTGGAATTGCACATTCCTTAAAAGAGCTGGTTCCGCAGATGAAAGCCTTTTGGCCAGAGGCGGGAGCAAGTTTACATGTTGACGGCTGGCGGGAAGTGAGTGTGGTGGACGGCTATGCAATTAGCATTGTACCAAAGGAAGAATATTCAAAGACGAACGGCAACACTTATAAATTGTTCTTTATTAATCTTGGTGGCTACCAGTCTGATAAATTAGAAGAACAGCATTATACCGTACTTACGGTACAGCGCGATCGCGTAAAGGCAATACAGGAATCCAAGAAAACAATCTTTTTTAAAACAAATTCTATAAAAGGGGCTAATTCTCACATTGATGAAAAATATGGAATAGATGTGGACGAGGTATATAAAATAGAAGAGATTTTGACTTCCCAATTAAAAAAATTATACCATATACAGATTACGCATGGAGTAGATTTACAAGAAGACAGGGTTCATTTGGGCTATTTCAAGCTAGATAAAATTTAAGTGTATGTAATCTAATCTTAAAATACTAATTTGGCATCACCAATTTAATTCGGTTAACCTTATAAACCTTTTAGTAAATGAAACAATCGTTAAAACCATTTTTGGCAGCGGCACTGTTACTTGCGGTAACTGCTTGTAACCAACCAGCTAAAACTGATGCATCTGCTGTACAATCTGACAGTACTGCAACTACCTTTAAATTAGACAGTACAAAATTCCAGAAGGAAATTGATGGAAAGAAAACTAATCTTTACATTCTAAAAAACAAAAATAACATGCAGGCCGCTTTTACCAACTATGGTGGCAGGTTAGTTAGCTTGCTTGTGCCAGACAGTGCTGGTAAACTGGTTGATGTTGTTGTTGGATTTGATAGTGTTGATGGTTTTGTAAACTCTACAGAGCCTTATTTTGGCGCTACAATTGGTCGCTACGGCAACAGACTTGCTAAAGGTAAATTTACCATAGATGGCAAACAATATTCTGTGTTTACTAACAATGGACAAAATGCGCTTCATGGTGGCAAGAAGGGTTATCAATACGTAGTTTGGGATGCCAAGCAAACCAATGACCATACGGTTGAATTATCTTATCTATCGAAAGATATGGAAGAAGGCTTTCCGGGTAATTTAAATGTAAAGGTTACCTATTCGTTAACTGATGATAATGAATTGAAAATGGATTATGAAGCTACAACCGACAAAAAAACCATAGTTAATCTTACCAACCATGCATTCTTTAACTTGAATGGAGAGGGAAATGGAACGATATTAAACCATGTATTGCAAATATATGCTGACCAGTTTACTCCGGTTGATACTACTTTAATTCCATTAGGCAAACACATGCCTGTAAAGGAAACTCCTTTTGATTTTAACACGCCAACAACTATTGGAAAACGTATTGATGTAGTAAATGATCAATTGAAAGCCGGTGGCGGTTATGATCATAATTTTGTATTGAGCGGAGCTAAAGGAATGGGTATGAACCACGCAGCAACTGTTAAAGGTGATAAGTCTGGTATTGTAATGGATATTTACACTCAGGAACCTGGGCTTCAATTTTATAGCGGTAACTTTATGCAGAGCAAAAACAAGTTTAAAGGTGGCGCATTGGATGATTTTAGAACAGCTTTGGCATTAGAAACACAGCATTTCCCTGATTCTCCGAATCAACCTTCATTCCCCTCTACTATATTAAAACCCGGACAAGTTTACAGAACTTCTTCCATCTATAAATTTAGCAAATAAGCTAAATAATTATTTAAAAAGGGTCGTTCAGGATATAACCTAAACGACCCTTTTTTTATTCATGGATATACAACCTGTTGGTTAAGTGTTCAATTCGCTGCTGCATGTTGATTACTTTTTGCAAAAGGTGCCTGATGGCATCTATACCCTCTATATTAATTTCCAGGTCGTAATGCAGGTGTTTATAGGTGTCCACTTCTTTGAACTGGTTAATGTGAATGTATTTACTTGTTTCTATCACTGTTAAAGTGATAATGCCACAATCTTCCAGGGCACCAATAAATGCAGGTTCAATTTCGTAATGGCCGCAATATTCTTGAATACTGATTAATTCTGTTTCCATAACAATTATTTTAAGGCTTGTAATTGTTTAAAAAGTTCGATTTGTTGGATTGTCAGGCTGGTAGGAATTTTAACAAGATAAGTGATGTAAAGGCTACCTGATTCTCCCTCTTTTTTGTATACAGGAAATCCTTTTCCTTTTAACCTGACCTTTATTCCGTTTTGTGTACCTGCAGTTACTTTAAGCTTTACCTTCCCATCAAAGGTTTCTACAGTTGTTTCTCCACCTAGAACCGCCGTAAATAGATCTATTTCATGATCAGAGTAGAGGTCGTCATTAAGGCGTTTAAATTTGGAATCATCAGTAATAGTTACGGTAATAAAAAGATCTCCATTTGGTCCGCCATTATTACCTGGAGCACCTTGGCCACTAAGTTTAAGTACTTGCCCATTACCTATTCCAGCGGGAACGGTAATTCTAATTTGTTTCCCATTAACTGTTAATGTTTGTTTATGTGTGGTGTAAGCATCCCTTAGCGAAAGCTTAAACTCAGTTTGGTAGTCCTGACCTTTGGATTTCCGACTACTGCCTTGCCCGCGGCCGCCTGCATTACCAAACATCGATTCAAAAAAATCTGAATAATCTCCGCCGCTGCCTCCACCAAAAGGATTTCCACCCGCACTTCCAAAAGGACTTCCGCCACCGCTTCGCTGACCTTGGCCGCCATATTGACTTTGTCTGCCAGAACGGTTGGCTTGTTCAAACTGATCTGCATTGCGCCAGTTTTCACCATATTCGTCATATTTCTTTCGTTTTACAGGATCGCTCAAAGCCTCATTGGCTTCATTGACCTGCTGAAACTTGGTGTGCGCGGCCTTATCATCTGGATTTAGATCTGGATGCAATTTCCTGGCTAGTTTTCTGTAAGCTTTTTTCACATCATCCTGCGAAGCAGTCTTGTCAATTCCCAGAGTTTTATAGTAATCTATAAATGCCATGTATGTTGTTTTAAATTATAACAAATGAAAATATAAAAAGGACAGTAAATCGGATATATTTTCAGGAAGTATGAAAATTTCGAAATACTGTTAATTTTAAAGCTAATTTTTTGATTTCTTTGCTTTTTTGATGTAGCTGTCTAAAAAATAATCAATACCTGTTGTGGCATAACCTAGCAGTCTGGAGTTTTCACCAAGTTCAGAAGAAACAATCGTCGTTTTATCCCTTATTTGAGTCATGCAATACGTATTAATAGCTTGTTGCATGGGTAAGGTAATGTATTGCTTTGCTTCTGCAATTTTTCCGCTCAAAATAATCAGCTCTGGATTGAATAGCTGGATTAGCATAGCTATACCTTTTCCCATATAGGTGCCAATATTAGACAGTAACTGGATGGCATATTGATCGCCTTTGTTTGCTGCCTGAATGATAACTACGGGCTCAATTCTTTCCAGTTCTTCATTACTAAGTTGGTTCAGCATCGAATTTTTGCCCAACAAAATGCCTTCTTTTGCCATGGATGACAAAGCATTGCCAGAAGCAATGGTTTCCAGGCAACCGTGCTTGCCACAATAACATAGTGCGCCATTTTCTACGAATGGAATATGCCCAAGCTCACCTGAAAAACCACATGCGCCCTTTCTTAACTTACCGTCCATTATAATTCCCAGTCCCACACCCCAATCCATTAACAAGATCAAGGCATTTTGTTTGCCTTTGGCCATTCCGTGGGTAAACTCTGCCATGGAAGATCCATTTACATCGTTCTGTATAACTACCGGAAGTTGCAGCATCTTTTCAAAAGCCTCCGTTAAAGAAATATCTGCCTGATCGCTAAGAAGGTAACTGTAGTTTTCACCCTTTTCGGCATCAGTTAAACCAGGCATGCCTACGCTGCATCCAATTAACTGATCATTGCTAATATCGTGAGATTGCAAAATTTCTTGAACATGTGAATTTAATATTTTAAAGAAATCAGACCTGCTTTTAGAGATGGGTAGGGCGATGGTTTTAACTTCAAATATAAAATTATAGTTGTTATCTATAATGGCAATTTTAGTGTGAAATAACTCAATGTCGATGCAGATGATCAAAATCTGTTTATCCTTTAAGCCATATAAATCGGGTTTTCTTCCGCCCATTGACGCACCAAAGCCTTTCTTTTCTATCCACTCATCATTACTCAAACTCACAATGAGTTTCAATATACTAGGCGAACTCATGTCCATGATGTCGCATAAGGCAGCAACAGAAGAAGGTCCTAGATCAAAAAGATGTTTTATGAGTCGGAATTTTTGTACCAGCTGTTTATCACCCGTAGATTGTGTTATGTTATTTAATAGATGAAGATTCATAGCTTTAATTACTCTATTTGGATAAATATAGAAAACTTATATTAAAAATTAATAAAAGTATTTTAATTACCTAAATAATTGAACAATGTTTTGGCTTTTTGCCAATTTCTCGCTAATATTAGCTATGAAAAACAACGAAAGCTAATACCGTCATCGCGATAAGCCCACAACTGAATGAAAACAACAAAAGAAACAAAGACCAAAAGGGATTTTATAAAAAAAGCAGCCATCAGTATGGCCGCATTTTCAATTGTGCCAAGATATGTTCTTGGAGGAACCGGGTTTATTGCACCGAGCGATAGGTTAACCAAAGCAGTTATTGGCGTTGGAGGTATGGGGCGAGGGCATTCGTTAAAGAAATTAGTAGACAGCGGGATGTTGGGTTGGCCGTTAAAGGTGCCGGTAAGTAGACACACAGGGTACGCGTGCTCCTTATGATATTTAATTACAAGCCTATATGCTGCGCGGTACTTCTACTGGTGCTTTCTGAAACTGAATCTTTTGCTCAAACAGGCAAATCGATAACCGGAAATGAGAAGATAGATACCTTGTTAACGAAATTTCCCGCAAAAGATGCTGAAGCTATGAAGCTTAACATGATTGCAATTAGCAAAACCGGAGAAGCCGGATATACCAAGATGATCAGCAGCCTTTCCGACCCCGGAACGGGCAATAATGCGCCACTGGAACATGCTATAGGTAGTTTTTCAGCCTATGCTTCTCAAAAGGGGCAAGAGCCCTTGCGCAAAATGAGTGTACAGGCATTAGGCAGGGCGCTGGAAAAATTAACAAATCCTCAAAATAAGTCGTTTGCAATTAGCCAAATGGAGTTGGTTGGTAAAGATGATGCAGTGCAATTGCTACAAGGATATTTAACTGATCAGTTCCTTGCAGATCCCGCAGCAAGAGCTTTGGTTAAAATAAACACACCAAATTCAAAAGCGGCCACTACTTCGTTAAATCTATTGGCAACGGATGCTGATGCATCGGTTGCTAAAATGTCGTTGTACGCACTATCTTATATTGCCGATCCATCGTCTGAACCTATATTATTTACTGCGGCTCAGAAGGCAGGATACAAGTACGAGCAAACAAATGCGGTGAACGCTTATTTGGTATATGCGAATCAGGTATTAAAAGCAGGTAATCAAAAATTAGCTGGAGAAATTGGGCGTAAAATATTATCCAATACTTCTGTTGGCAATCTGGCTTCTGTTCGTACCTACGCTGTAAAGATCCTTATTGATGTTAACAGCAGTAACGCGATTACTTATTTAACTGAAGCAAGTAAAAGTGCAAATTTGGATTACTTTGCTGCAGTACTTAGCGCTGCAGAACCCTATATTGATCAGGATGCAAAAACCTTGTACGGTCTAAAACTTAAAATGGCTCAAACTAAACTTTCAAGTTATCTGATGGAACAAAAGCTATTGATTTACAAAGATCTATATGTTAAATTCTCCGGTTTGAGTAAAGGCGCTTCTGTCGAAACCGAGAAAGCTGATTTAATAAAATACATTGATCAGCAGAAGCCAGGGCCAGATTTTGTGCAATTGTTTAATGGTAAAGATTTGACAGGATGGAAAGGCCTGGTTGCCGATCCTATAAAAAGAGGTAAAATGGATGCAGTTACTCTGGCTTCTGAACAGGCAAAGGCAGATGCAGAAATGAGAGATAGCTGGAAAGTAGTTGATGGAGAACTTCGCTTTATGAGTTACGGTAATAATCTGGCAACCGTTAAGAAATACAAAGATTTCGAGATGCTGGTAGACTGGAAAATCATTGATGATAAGAAAGGGGAGGGCGATGCTGGTATTTACCTAAGAGGTACACCTCAGGTTCAAATATGGGACAATGCACGTATAAATGTAGGTGCACAGGTTGGTTCTGGCGGTTTGTACAATAACCAGATTAATACGAGTAAGCCGCTAACCGTAGCAGATAACAAACTTGATGAGTGGAATAACTTCCGGATCATTATGAAGGGTGATCGGGTAACGGTTTTTCTGAATGGTATTCTTGTTACAGATAATGTTATTCTTGAAAATTATTGGGACAGAAACATGCCCATTTTTGCAGAAGAGCAAATTGAATTGCAAGCGCATGGGTCGCCAATAGCTTATAGGGATATTTATATAAAGGAACTTCCACAGGTAAGGCCTTTTGAGTTAAGCGCAAAAGAAAAGAAAGAAGGTTATAAAGTTCTATTTGATGGTACAAACATGTTCAATTGGACGGGAAACACAGCTGAATATGTGATGGATAATGGCGACATGGCTATGATACCTAAAACAGGTAAAGGGGGCGGTGGCGGCAATCTGTATACAAAGGAAGAATTTAGCGACTTTATTTTTCGGTTTGAATTTCAGCTTACTCCCGGTGCGAACAATGGGCTCGGTATTAGATCCCCATTAGAAGGTGATGCTGCTTACGTGGGTATGGAGCTGCAAATATTGGATAATGAAGCGCCGATGTATAAAGATCTCCATGTGTATCAATACCATGGTTCTATTTACGGTACAATACCTGCAAAACGCGGTTATTTGAAGCCTGTGGGTCAATGGAACTACCAGGAAGTAATGGTGAAGGGGCCTAAAATAAAAGTGATATTAAACGGTACTGTGATATTGAACGGTGACATTACCGAAGCCCGCAAAAATGGTGCTCCAGACAAGCAGAGCCACCCTGGTTTGCAGCGTGATAGTGGGCACATTGGCTTTCTAGGCCATGGCTCTCCATTAAAATTCAGGAACATCAGGATAAAAGATTTGAGTAAAAAGATGGTAACCGTTAAAGAGGAAGCCAAAAAGAAATAATATTTTAATCAGACCCATTAAAGCATTGAACATTATGAATGAGGATAAATCATATTCAGGATCGGAAAAATCAAGGAGAAATTTCATTAAGACTACTGCGCTTGCAGCTGCGGGCTTTATGATAATACCCAGGCATGTATTGGGTGGGAATGGGTTTTTGGCTCCGAGTGATCGCCTGCAACTTGCAGGGATAGGCGCAGGTGGGAAAGGAGAGAGTGACATTGCCAACATAGTTAAAGGCGGTAAAACGGATGTAGCATTTTTGTGCGATGTGGACGACAGAAGAGCAGCTACTTCCATGAGAAACTTCCCGAAAGCAAAGTACTATAAGGACTATCGCGAATTGCTGGATAAAGAGGGTAAAAATATTGATGCAGTAACAGTTTCGACTCCCGATCACACGCACGCACAGATAGCAATGGCTGCGATGCAGTTGGGAAAGCATGTTTATGTCCAGAAGCCGCTTACTCATGATATTTATGAAGCACGTATGCTCACTGAGGCTGCGCATCGTTATAAGGTGGTTACCCAAATGGGCAACCAGGGTGCATCTGGAAACGGGGTAAGAAGATTGCAGGAGTGGTATGAGGCGGGAAGGATTGGAAAAGTTCATACCGTGTATTGCTGGACAGACCGTCCGGTTTGGCCGCAGGGAATAGCGTGGCCAACTGCTAAAGCAACAATACCGAAGGAGCTGGATTGGGATTTATGGCTGGGCAGCGCGCCTTACAAAGAATACATTGATAAAATGATACCTTTTAACTGGCGCGGCTGGTGGGATTATGGTACTGGCGCTATCGGTGATATGGGTTGTCACCTGGTTGAGCCGCCCTTCCGTGTGCTTGGACTAGATACGCCTGTGAGCGTGGAGTGCAGTGTGGGTAGTGTATACGTAGACGAATTTAAGCGCGGTTATTTTCCAGAAAGTTGTCCGCCGTCAAGCCATGTGATTATGACCTTCAACAAGACAGGTAAACCTAAAGATGATACACAAATTCACTGGATGGACGGTGGCATTAAACCAGAACGGCCTGATGAACTTGGTGCAAACGAACGCTTTGGTGACAATGGTGTTTTGTTTGTTGGTAGTAAAGGAAAAATGATCTGCGAAACCTATGGTAAAAATCCTAAACTGCTGCCCCTTTCGCGAAACGAAACTGATCGAACAAAAGAAACGATTGCCCGTGTACCTGGCGAAGAGGATGGTCACTATGCACAGTTTGCAGAGGCTGCGATTGCCGGATATGGTAAAATGCATTTGAGTTCGCCATTTGAAACTGCCGGGCCTCTTACTGAAACGTTATTAATTGCCAATCTTGCCATAAGAGGTACTGATGTGCAGAGAAGAAATGCAGATGGGGGAACCAGCTATCCGGGAAGGGATATGAAAATGCTTTGGGACAAAGTCAATATGAAAGTGACCAATTTTGACGATGTTAACCAATTTGTAAAACGCGAGTACCGCAAGGGCTGGAGTTTAGGTGTTTAATCGATAATAAAATATGTCTTTAAATAACAAGAAACTTCGTGTACTGGTAGTTGGTTGCGGCAACATGGGTGCTTCCCATGCAACCGCATACCATACGCTAGAAGGATTTGAAATATGCGGGCTGGTCTCGACCGGGAAAAGCAAAGAGGTACTAAATGAAAAACTTGGCAGTAGCTACGCATTATTTGATGATTTTTACGTTGCGCTTGATGCAACCAATCCTGATGCGGTTTGCATTGCTACTTATCCGGATACACACGAAGAATATGCGGTAAAATCTTTTGAAAAAGGATGCCATGTTTTTATTGAAAAACCATTAGCAGATACGGTAGCGGGTGCTAAACGTGTTGCAGATGCCGCTGAAAAGGCAGGTAAAAAATTATTGATAGGCTACATATTACGATATCACCCATCATGGGAGCGCTTTATCAATGTTTCTCAAGAAATGGGTAAACCCCTTGTAATGCGAATGAACCTAAACCAACAAAGTAGTGGTGCTAAATGGGTTGTGCACAAAAATCTGATGAAGAGCCTAAGCCCCATTGTTGATTGTGCCGTACACTATATTGATGTAATGTGCCAAATGACCAAGTCAAAACCTACACAGGTGTATGCCATAGGCGCAAAGCTGACTGAGGAGATACCCAAATGGAACTACAATTACGGTCAACTTCAAATCCGTTTTGAAGATGGTTCTGTAGGCTGGTATGAAGCAGGATGGGGGCCAATGGTAAGCGAAACAGCGTTCTTTATTAAAGATGTTTTTGGTCCGAAAGGATCCGTATCAATTGTTGCTAAAGAAGCCAGTAAAGCAGGGAAGTCTGACATGATTGGTGCACATACAAAAACTGAATCTTTAAAAGTTCACTATTCAGATCTTAACTCCGCAGGCGAATTTGCCAGACCCGACAGCTGGATTGACCTTAAAGACGAGCCTGATCATCAAGAATTATGCAACCGGGAACAGCGCTATTTTTTAGGGTGTATAAACGAAGACATTGATTTGTCTAATCCCACCAGGGACGCTATATACAGCCTGCAAATTGCATTTGCATGCGACGAGTCGGTAAAAAGCGGGGAGGTAGTGAAGCTTTAGTTTGTCAACTCATATCTGTGGGTGTTAATACGCTTATCGATACGTTTAATTACGTGTTATTTCCAAATTTCTCAAAATAGTACAGGATGGTATAGGATTTGATCAAATTAGAAAGAACCTCTAACCCTCCATAACATGAATAACATTGCCTTAAACCTTGAAATCTGTGGGCATAAAAGTGCCCTTGATTTGTTTGCTAAAAAATTCACTAACGACCTTGAAGATGCTAATGACCTGGTGCAGGATACCATGATTAAAGCAATACGTTACAGTTCCTTGTATAAGGAAGGTACGAACCTTAAGGGATGGTTGTATACTATAATGAGAAATACTTTTATAAATAGCTACAGGAAAGTGACGAAAAAAAATACCATTATGGATACTAGTGAGGAACTGAGTTCAGCGCAGCTTAAAAACAGCGCTTCCTCAAATCTTGGTGAGAACAAATTTGTAATGGAGGATATTAATAAAGCTCTTTCCGTTTTGGAGCCAGTGTACTCGGTACCATTCTTGCGCTATTTTGAAGGCTATAAATACCATGAAATTGCAGTTGAGCTTGATATACCTATAGGCACTGTTAAAACCCGGATTCATATGGCAAGACAGGTTTTAAAAAATAACCTTAAAATGTACGCTCAACAGTATAAGCATTCCGCTTAAAAAAGAACCTATTTATAAAGCCTTTTAGTGATGCTAAAGGGCTTTTTTTTGTTCTACTGATGAATCAGTCATTCATTTTACCCTGCTCAAAAAAGGTGGTTCATGAAGGCACTCTCTGCATCATAACACTACTTTCAAGGTTATATTTCAGAAGCTTTCCCAGTTCGGCTTAGCTAGGCTATCTCTCCAGCTGTACAGATCTCATACTTCAATCAACAACTTTCTAAGTTCTCTCTTAATTTAGTTATCTTCATTCTAATAAATAAACTACAATGAAAATTGTCCCACTCTTAATGTTGTTGATATTTACAGCAGAAATGGGCTATGCTCAGAAGTTTGATGGGAAAAAGCCAGTAGGAGAGCGCGCAACAGAAGCGCTGTAAACAAAAAAAGCGACGTCTGGAGCAACGTCGCCTTTAGTTTAGAGATAAATCTCTGTACACCCAATAGGTATTTAAGCATATCTGATTTTTAATTATTTACGTTTTTTGTTGGAGTCGCTCTGACAACATTAGAGCCGTTTAATATGTATCGATAATGTTGCTGGTTAAAAAAAAG
>JANXVH010000070.1 GCA_025351765.1 Pedobacter sp. | reverse complement strand
TTTGTTTTAAACAATTTGCAGAAAGACTGCGAATGCTCAAAGCCCAATGCATAGGCAATTTCACCTACCGATAAATTTGTAGTAGATAGTTTCTCTTTTGCTTTTTCAATTAAATGATCATGAATATGCTGTTGGGTACTTTGCCCGGTTAACACTTTTAATAACCCGCTCAGGTAACTTGGCGAAATATTCAAACTATCAGCAACAAACTGAACCGTTGGCACTCCTTTATCAAAGAGGTTATCGTTGTTAAAATAGGAATCCAGCAGCTCTTCTAAACGATTCAAGATCTGATGATTGGTTATTTTTCGAGTAATAAATTGCCGATGGTAAAAACGATCCGCATAGGTAAGCAATAATTCAAGCTGCGCAATGATCAAATCCTGACTAAACTTATCGATACTGGATTGATATTCAGATTCAATGTTTCGCATTACTCCTATAATTGTATTTTCCTCTTTTTCTGAAAGATACAATGCTTCATTTGATGAATAACTAAAATAATCGTAATGTTTAATACCCTGTGCCAAAGGTGTATTCCATAAAAAATCTGGGTGTATCAACAACATCCAACCAGAATGCTGAAAATCCCTTCCGTCTCCTTCTATCGCAAAAACCTGCCCCGGTGATATACACAACATAATCCCTTCATCAAAATCGTAAGTTTGCTGCCCGTACTTCATCTTCGCATTGAAACATCGTTTTAAGGCAATGGTATAAAACTCATTTACCAAACTTTTAGGTTCATCTTCGCGCATTCTTTTGATATCTGCAAAATTGATTACGCTGATCAAGGGATGTTGTGGTCTGGGCAACTGCCTGAACTGATGGAACTCACTAATTGTTTTTAACCGATGTGGCGTATTACTCATATTCTAATATATCTATACTTGTTTAAAAACTGTTGCAAATTCTTTTGCGAAGTCTTTCATTTTCACCTTTCCCATTACTGATGGCTTGTTTTCCTGGTAATCCTGAGCCAATAAACCACTATTTAAAGCTGCGTACATCTCTACCAGTCCGGCTGCAATTTGGGGATTCATACCTACAGCTTTCAATCCGTTAAGCACTTCTTCATCTGACACTATTACCCATTTCAGTTCTGGTTTACCAATGGCTTCGCCTAAAATTCTTGCAGTTTCATTACCACTTAAGTCCTCACTCCCTACCCGGCGAATATTCCTTTCAGCCGGGATTTTCGTCAACTCTTCGGCAATTACCTGGGCGATATCTTTTGGTGAAACCCATGGAATAAGTGCTGTCCCTCCATAATTTGCCGCAATAACCCCTGTATTTTTAATCATCTGGACATAGCCAAATAAATTGTAATAGAATGAATTCGGACGGATGTGGGTAACCTTCACTTCATCTTTAAGTTGGTTAAGAATTGATTCCACGTTGTGCGCACCAACTAATATCCCATTTCCTTCTGCCAAATTCCCACCAATTGTACTGAGATTAACCACCCGTTTTACACCGGATTGTGCGATTGCTTTTGCATAATGATTACCCAGTTTGGTGTAATAGGCGAATAAATCTAAATGCTGATCAAAGTAGTTGCCTGGAGGAACCATTGTATAAACTGCATCAGCGCCGTTAAATGCAGTTGTGACAAATTCTAAATCTTCTAATGAACCAATTGCTGCGTTTGCACCGATGGACTCAATCTCTTTTTGTTTTTGAACATTGCTGCTAATGACCGTAACCTCGTGCCCTTGTGCTAGCAATGTTGTTGCTAATGGTTTACTAATATTCCCTAAAGAACCTGTAATTGTAATTTTCATAATCTGATTTTTGATAGGACAAATTTGCTTGGTTAAAATTTTATTCTTGTAACCGAATCTACTTTTGTTGTAGCCGAAAAAAGAAACAGCTGTGATATAACCCATTGAATGTTTTACAACTGCTTATTATTCTATTGAATTTTTGATTCTTTGACGTAGTTCATATATCGATAACAAATAGCAATCGGAATTTTTAGTCTGTTAGCTATTTCTGAAATCGAATATTTACCCGTATCATGAAGATCACGGGCAGTTAATGTCTCGTTCAAACTCCGCTAATAATGCAAAAATATTGAAGGTAAACCTACCAGTAGCTGTAGTAGTATCGATATGATCATGCAAGCTTATAAAATTTACTTCTTGCTCATGAAACAGTGCAATTAAATCTACTAAGTGTAACGGTTAAAACGAATTCTGGAATTTAGCCAAAACGAATTCTGGAAAACCCATTAAGTATTCGGTCATTTTTGCTTGTTATTATATATTATCTCTAATCCTCTTATAAAAGAAATTATTCCAACATCCATGTGATCCAAATGAGAGTAGATTTCAAGATCGTACTTAACGTTTTTTATATGGGTGTCAGATAGCTGTTTAGTAAAATCTTTGACGGGCTGAACTGACCATTTAGGCTCTTCTTTTTCTCCCACGCTTAAAAATATGTTTAATGTGTCTTTTATTGATGGCTTATTAAGTTCTTTGGGCAACCTGGAAAGGTAAAAATCGTTATACCATAAAGTTGGGCTGGCAGCGACGAATCCTGCAAAGTCGTTCCTTTTATTTCCTACCTGCTCTGAAAGTGCTAACAGGGAAAAATAACCACCAAAGGAATGCCCTAGCAAGGTTCTTTTGTTTGTATCAGATCTATAACTTAAATCAATTTTTGGCAGTACCTCCTGGGTCATAAAATGATAGAATTTGCGCCCACCCCCTATAGCTTTCATTTCATCTGAAGGAATAGAAGCAGGAAACAAATAGTCCCTAACCCTTAAAGAATCCATCTGCCTGAAAGTTTTGTATCCTATAGAGACCAATATTAAAGGCGGGAGTAGTCCTCCTTTCTCATACTGATGCAGGATTGGCCCAAGCATTGGAGTATAAAAATTTCCATCGGTTAAAACGACCACTGGATACCTCATTTTAGATTGCTCGTTATATTCTAAAGGTACTTGTACAGAAATGTAGAAGCTGTCCTTAATCTCTTTTGAATACATTCGAAATTCTGAATTTAAATCAATTTTTGGCTTTTGATAGTGAGCAATATTACTACATGCGGTAATTGCAAATGCACACCACAGTAGGACAAATATTTTATTTAATAAGGGAAGGTAAAGTCTCCTGTTTTTTAACTTTAATAAACTTATCATAGCTTTTTTTAATATGTAATATCAGTTCATATTCTGTCATTTGTTTTGATTTTTCTATAGATGGACGATACTGGTTCATAAAGCTTTGGAGTGAATCGCCTTTTAAAGAAGTTAAGGATCTTACTTTTTCCGTTGAGAATATATGATCTACATATTTAAATTCTTCATCTTTTAATAGCTGTTTTTGTAGTTTGGAAACAGGTGTTTTATTCTTGTTTATTAGACCAATTACAGATAAAATATTTACGCCAACCAACGTTGATGTAGAATTTTGTAAAGGATAATTTTGAAGATGAGCATTTGGAGACCGCTTGAGGAAAATATCTTTGAATTTAGGCGGTTCGTATGCAAACGTAGAGGCGAATTCTTTTCTCCTGTTCAAAGAATCCTGCTTGTAATTACGCATTCCTTTTACAATTACCTCTTGCAATTCAATAGCATTTACTTTTAGTAAAACCAATATTGTATCGGATTTAGTCTTGTTTTTATATATAATCCGTACGGGTTTGTAGCACATGTGGCTTACCTTTATTGTATCCCCAAGATTAATTCCAGCAATATTGAAAATTCCGGTCGAAGTTGTGAACGTGCTGAAATTAGATGTAGTCACTACTGCATCCTTAATGGGTTGTTTTGTGATTTCATCAACCACCAACCCCGTTACCTGTTGCCCGAAAAGCTGATTTGATAAGCAAACAAGAAATGTTAGTATAATCAGCTTCATGTATATTACATATAGACCTTTGAGCTTCTCAAAATTAATAATCAATTACTTGCATATTAAAAGCTTAACATATTTTAACAATATAAGATCTGATGGTTTAGTTGGTAGACATCAAGTAACAGGGATAAGGAAAGGTTATCATAAACATTATGGATACGGCGGGTGTGTGAGGTAGTCAACGAACTATTTACATGAATTCAGGAAAAAAGCTAATTTAATTTCTTGTTATTTTTGCTTTTCTATTGCCCTCAAATATTTAATGACCGCAATCCTAACTTCTAGTATTTTATTATCTAGGGTGCCGAAGTCACTGCACTCGTCACACAACTCTTCGGCAAGATCATTCAAAATTCCATATTCGTGGCAATAAGCTTTTTTCTCTTTCATGGTTGGTTCCTGTAATGGAATCCATGACTGGATCCTTCGGTAAAGTTCAGGTACCCCTTCCCGTCCGGAGAGTTTCCATCCGTCCATGTTTTTCTTAAAATACGGAGGGCCTGAAAGTATAATTCCCGTATTGTTTATGGTATTGTCCCGAAGTTCATGTAAAAACAAAAGCTGGTTAGCATTGAACTTTCCGGCTTCGTCTATGATCAGCAAGTTTGGCTGTTTAGACTGGCTAAGGTGAAAACTGATGCTTTTAATGAGATTGTTTAAGTCGCTCCCACGAAACGAGTTCGTAAAACCTAGAACGTTTAACAGTTCGACGTAGAACCTTTTGGAAGTCATGCTTTTTTCAACGACCATATAATATACATGGCGCTTTTTAGAAGAAAAGTACTGAAGGGATTTGGTTTTGCCGAAACCCGGATCGCCGATGAAAGCAATCATCCGGTGATACTCCAAGGCATCCTGGCAGTTTTCCGTTATCGTCCGCAGTACATTGGTCTCTAATACCATACCCAGCGGAGGTCTCTTTATCAAGTCAAGATTGAAGTTGGTAAGATCCATTAATTCAACCGTTTTAAAGAACCCTTCTTTTTATATAAAGAGTCCGTGATTTCTGAATAGACACTACAGTGCTTGTCGAATATTTTTTCTTTTTGCAGTTTTTTATCCTTTGGAAGTTGGATATGGTTATGCAGATCCTTTTCTTCTTCAGTAAGTTTAGGGGATACCGGTAGCTGGGTGGCATCTTCAAAACCATTGTTTAACATTGCCGGTGGTAAATCCAATGCCTCGACGGCCGCTTCACGTTCCTCGATCATTTTTCGTAACTGGCTCAACAGCGACTGGTTTTTGTTATAATAGATGTGAAGAAGCTCATCATCATCTTTGCTATGGTTGATCTGTGCCAATGATATAGGTTTGATCTGATACAGGGTTGTTATCTTTTTACTGTCGTCTACAGTGAATAACTGAACCGAAGTCATATTCAAAGGATCGTACCGTACCTGAACGGAGGAACGGTTATACTTCAAGATGTGTTCCGTTTCGGTTAGCTGATAAAAAGAGGAACAACCGTCTAAATGGATACAAATAGTCGAACGGTTTAATTTTAAGATTTTCTTTTTAAAGAAGATCAAAGCGTACTGTTCAAATTCAATTGGAATGGCATTCACCGTTTCTTTTAATTTGTATTTCTCTATTGGAGGCAGATCCTTTTTGTTGATCCCCTTCTGGTTATAGTTATGTACTTCTTCGGTAATCTTGGTAATGACCTGATCCTTATTATTTAACAGCTTGAAAGTTTTGTAAAGTTTCATGTCTTCAGGGTTTGGCCGGGCATTTACGCTTCTGCTTTTGATACCTTCTCCCGTATACCCAATAAAGTGCTTGCAGAAAACGGTATTGAAAACGCCGAAAAACCGTTCGACAATCCCTTTGTCCCTCGGATTGCCGACTTTGTGGGCACGCCAATGAACACCCATTTTTTGGGTCTGGTCAATCAGGTCGGTTAATTCACTATCTTGGGTAAAGCCTTTGAAATTGTCCCTTAGTATTTCCGCAGGAAGTATCCTGCTTCTGCCGAATGCAGTTTTCAGCGCCTGGGTATATAAATCCGGTGTTTCTTTATCGCCGATAGCAAAGCCCATGATCATCCTTGAATGTCCATCAATTACAACGGCTATCCATAAAAAGGAGCCTTGTTTCGCTTCGTCTTTGCAAAATATCTGTAAACGGGTGGCGTCGATCTGCCAATGGTCTCCCGGATATTCCGGCTCATCCCGGATCAAAAACGGAAGGAGCGTGTTCTTCATCCAAACTTCGCCGTTCCTGGCCATGTCGTCCAGGTTTTTCCGGTATCTACACAATAGTATCTGTTTAATAGAACTTAAGCTTATTTCAGGTTCGTTCTTAGATTTTAAGATCGTGTTTACTTTTAAATAAATGTCACGCTGGGAAAGCTTGCTTCCCTTTCTATAGAAATGGCTGATCAGTTCCTCATGGTATTGCGAAAGTTTTGACGCATTTGAATTTGAGATGCCCTTATGAAGCAGGCTTTGTACCAATCCAAACTTATCGATGTCCCTCATCTTCGCATAAAAATGGTTTAGGTTCCTGATCTGAAAGGAAAAATTGGAATCAGACACAGCCAGGTATAAATTGAAATGCTCATAGGTTTTTAAGTGATCAAACTGTCTAAGTACCAACATCAGGGCATATGAATTACAGTATGCCTTAACTTTTGATTTTGGGATA
>JANXVH010000063.1 GCA_025351765.1 Pedobacter sp. | reverse complement strand
TTTACGCCAAAAGGTGCCTTATTGCAGTTACCACTGGGCGCGACGGCATTAGACTTTGCTTTTGAGATACATACAGATGTAGGCGCCAAATGCATTGGCGCTAAGGTAAACCATAAACTGGTTCCGCTTTCTTATAAGTTGCAGAATGGAGATCAGGTGGAAATTATCACATCAGGGAAGCAAACTCCAAAAGAAGATTGGCTCAATATAGTTGTTACTGCCAAAGCGAAATCAAAGATCAAGTCTTCCTTAAAAGAAGAAAAGCGGAAGATTGCGGAGATGGGCAAAGAATTTTTAGAACGAAAACTGAAGTCGCTAAAGATTACCTACAACACTGACAACCTACATAAGATCAGCTATTTCTTTAAGCTGCAATCTACACAAGAGCTGTTTATTGCGGTGGCTCAGGGCAAGATTGAGCTAAAAGACCTGAAAGATTATCTGTCCAGTGAAAAAGAAATTGAGAATAGAGGCTCTGGCGGCAGCGATCATCAAAAAATAGAAACCTTACTCAATAAGGTTAAAGGTCCGGAATCTGACACGCTTCTGATTGGTGAGGACTTGCAAAAGATAGATTATACGCTTGCCGCCTGTTGCAACCCAATACCCGGTGATGATGTGTTTGGTTTTGTAACGGTAAATGAAGGCATTAAGATACACCGTACTAGTTGCCCTAATGCTGCGCAGCTAATGGCCAATTATGGTTATAGGGTAATTAAAGCGAAATGGAACAAACAGCAGGAGCTAACATTCTTAACCGGCTTGCATATCATTGGAATAGACGACGTGGGCTTGATTAACAATATAACAAAAGTAATATCAAACGACTTTAAGGTAAACATGCGCTCTATAACTGTGGATACGGATAATGGTATTTTTGATGGCTCTATTATGATTTTTGTAAACGACAAGGAACACCTGGACAAGCTGATCGAGAACCTGTTGCTTGTTAAAGGTGTTACTGCTGTAACCCGGTTCGACGCTTAAAATACCAACAAATGATTAGCGTTTTATATAAAAATTGATACCTTTGAAAGGAGTTTAAATACTATGTCAACAAACCACAACAGCGAGCTGGTAAGAAAAATATTCGAAGCCTATCTCGAAAACAAGAGCCTGAGAAAAACACCTGAACGTTTTGCCATACTGGAAGAGATTTACTCAAGAGATGACCACTTTGACGTGGAAACACTCTACATCCATATGAAAAACCAAAAGTACCGCGTAAGCCGGGCAACTGTTTACAATACTTTGGAGCTGTTGGTTTCCTGTGATCTTGTTACCAAACATCAGTTTGGTAAGAATATGGCACAGTTTGAAAAATCTTATGGCTATCACCAGCATGATCACATTATTTGTATAGATTGTGCTAAAGTGGTAGAATTCTGCGATCCTCGTGTACATCAAATACAAAGTATGGTGGGTGATCTGCTTAAATTTGACATTAAACACCATTCATTAAACCTTTATGGTGTTTGCTTTGATTGCGCTGCTAAAGCATCAATGAACAATCAACACACCGCCGTAAAAAATGCAAGTTAAAAATCCAATTATAAATTTCTATTATTAAATTTTAAGAATGACGCAAGTAGACGTGCTTCTGGGCCTGCAATGGGGCGATGAAGGCAAGGGTAAAATTGTTGACGTATTGAGTTCGCAATATGATTTGATAGCTCGTTTTCAAGGTGGTCCGAATGCTGGGCATACATTAGAGTTTGATGGCAAAAAATTTGTTCTGAATACTATACCTTCAGGAATATTCAATGAGAAAACCATGAACCTGATTGGAAATGGTGTGGTTATAGACCCCATCATTTTAAAAAGAGAACTGGATAATCTTAAAACTGCAGGACACGACCCTATTGGCAAAGGAAAACTGGTTATAGCGCGTAAAGCGCATTTGATACTTCCTACCCACCAGCTGCTTGATGCTGCCAATGAGCAGAAAATGGGTAAAAATAAAATTGGCTCTACGTTAAAGGGGATTGGGCCAACTTACATGGATAAAACAGGCCGTAATGGACTAAGAGTTGGGGATACTACGTTACCTGATTTTAGAGATCGCTATAATAAACTTGTTGAAAAACACAAAGAAATGCTTTCTCATTACAAGTTTGAATATGAGCTTGATGAAAAAGAAGCTGCATTTTTTGAAGCAATTGAATTCATCAAAAACATTCCGCATGTTGATAGTGAGCATTATGTAAACGGCTTCCTTAAAGCAGGTAAAACTGTTTTGGCAGAAGGTGCGCAGGGCACATTACTTGATGTTGATTTCGGCTCTTATCCTTTTGTAACGTCTTCAAATACCACTACTGCTGGTGCTTGTACGGGTTTAGGTATTGCCCCAAACAAGGTTGGTGCAGTATATGGCATCTTTAAAGCGTATTGCACACGTGTTGGTGGGGGACCCTTCCCTACGGAACTTGACAATGAAGTTGGTGAAACTTTACGCTCTGTTGGGCATGAATTTGGAGCAACAACTGGTCGCGCGCGCAGGTGTGGATGGATAGATTTACCTGCATTGAAATATGCCATTATGCTAAATGGTGTAACAGAATTAATTATGATGAAAGCAGATGTATTGGATG
The DNA here is from genome assembly GCA_025351765.1 of Pedobacter sp. GTDB lineage: Bacteria > Bacteroidota > Bacteroidia > Sphingobacteriales > Sphingobacteriaceae > Pedobacter. The sequence continues at coordinate 28,379 of JANXVH010000063.1, read as the reverse complement.
GTTTTGATAAGATATATGCCTGCACGCATTATGAGCATAATGGAGAGACCATCGATTATATGCCTTACGACATCATTACCGTACAGCCTATTCCTGTACTGAAAGAGATTGCAGGCTGGAAAACTGATGTAACCAAGATTACCAAGATGGAACAGATACCCTCACAATTGGCGGATTACATTGCATTCCTTGAAAAAGAATTAGAAGTTCCTATAAAATACCTTTCTGTGGGACCAGACAGGACACAGACTTTAATTTTACATTAAAATTTATTAACAAGACACAAAAAAGGCGGCAATTTGCCGCCTTTTTTGTGTCCGCTGATAGCTGCTTATTGTATACATTTGCTGAAGCAATGAAAATACAGGATCCGGCACTGTTTAAGAAGAAGGCTTTGAAATGGGCAAACAGCTTTGAAGTATGCTGCTACTTAGACTCAAACAACTATAATGATCCTTATAGTAAGTATGACTTTCTAATCGCCGCAGGCGTAAATAAAGAGCTAAACGCTAAAACAGGAAGTGCATTTGAAGCTTGGAAAACTTTTGTGGTTGAAAATGAAACGTGGATGTTCGGACTGTTAAGTTACGACCTGAAGAATGAGATTGAACGGCTCAATTCTTTTCATTCAGACCCGCTTGGATTCCCTGAGCTTTACTTCTTTGTACCAAAGTATTTAATTGCTGGAAAGGGCGATGATATCTTTTTGATATTTGGTGGTGAAGTATTATTAAGCTGGATTGATGACATAGAACTTCACAATAGTAATGCGGCTGGAATAAAACTTTCAAACCCGGTTACCATACAAAGTAAGATCAGTAGAGAAACTTATATATCGACTGTTAAAGAACTACAACAGCATATATTACGTGGGGATGTATATGAAGCGAATTTTTGTCAGGAATTTTTTGCAGAACATGCGCTAATAGATCCCTTAGAAGTATATAGTAAGTTAAACGAGTTATCCCCTACTCCGTTTTCAGGATATTTTAAAGTTTACGGAAAATTTATCCTTAGTGCGAGTCCTGAACGTTTCCTTTGTAAAAGAGGCGATAGACTTATCTCTCAACCTATAAAAGGTACAGCAAAGCGTAGTGCTGATGCCGAACAAGATGAGCATAACAGGCAGGCATTAAAAAATGACACTAAGGAACAGGCAGAGAATGTAATGATTGTGGATCTTGTTAGGAATGACCTGACTAAAAGCGCAGTAAAAGGAAGTGTAGTGGTGGATGAACTGTTTGGCGTTTATGGCTTTGCACAGGTTTACCAGATGATGTCTACAATTAGTTGTAAGATCGATCCGGAGATTCATTTTATAGATGCAATAAGAAATGCATTTCCAATGGGATCCATGACCGGGGCACCTAAGCTAAGCGCCATGCAATTAATTGAAGCCGCTGAATTTAGTAAACGTGGAATGTATTCTGGCACGCTAGGCTATATTGATCCTATGGGTGATTTCGACTTTAATGTGATTATAAGAACTTTACTATATAATTCCGAATCCAATTATTTATCCTTCCAGGTGGGTGGTGCGATTACCTATGCAGCTGATGCTGATAAAGAATATGAGGAATGCCTTTTAAAAGCATCCGCAATGATAAAAACAATGGAAAAATAAAAGGCTGCCGTTTGGCAGCCTTACTCTATTACTTAATCGGTTTCCCGGTGTTTGATTTATAATATTTCTGAGCTTCGGGTAATGCATTTTGAATTCTTGCAATCCTTGTGGCATCGCTCGGGTGCGTACTTAAAAACTCTGGTGGTTTTTGGCTTGTTTCTGATACAGATGACATCCTTTGCCAGAATGTTACCGCATTTTGAGGGTTGTAGCCAGCCATTGCCATGAATATCAGCCCTAATCTATCAGCCTCAAGCTCTTGATCGCGACCATATTTTAACATTACTAAGGGTGTACCTACACCATAAAGCGTATTAAAAATAGATTGAGTCTGTGGATTTTTAGACAAAGCAACGTTTCCGGCTAAGGCAATACCCTGAGACACCATTTCTTTAGACATTCTTTCGGCAGAATGGCCAGCAATCGCGTGAGCAATTTCATGACCGAGTACAGTAGCTAGGCCAGAATCATCCTTTGTAACAGGTAAAATACCGGTATATACTACAATTTTACCACCGGGCATACACCAAGCATTAAGCTGCTTGTTTTGCACAACATTTACCTCCCATTGATAATCTTTAATAAGATCTCCATAATTGTTTGCGTTCATATAAGTCTTCACGGCATTAATCAGGTTACTACCAACGCGCTTAGCTTGCATTGCCTGCGCATTAGAGGAAGACAATAATGAAGATTTGTTTTCCGTAAGGAATTCTCCATAGGCCTGGAATGCCATTGGCAATACTTGCGAATCACTAACCAGGTTAAGCCTGCTGCGACCGGTTAATGGTACTGTTGTACATGATGAAATTGTTAAGCTGATAGAAGCTAAACTGAGAATCAATATCTTTTTCATAGGTTAAGTTAACTAAGTTTTTTCCTGAACAGATAAACTTTTGATTCCTTGCCTTTGAGTAAACGCTCGAGGTTCTTTTGGTGAGTGATCAGTATTAAAATACAAACACACATTCCGTAAAGTACTTCTGACTTAATTGATGACTGCAGTACGAATATTATGCTTAATGGGAAGGTAAAACCTGCGCAAATTGAGCTTAACGATACATACTTAGTGGCCAACAATACTACTACAAATACAAGGACGCAAAACATAGCTGCCGGAAAGTTAACTGCCAAAATCATTCCAAAAAGAGTTGCTACCCCTTTACCACCTCTGAAGCCGGCAAATATTGGGAATAAATGACCCATGACAGCCGTAACACCTAAAGCAAGCTCATAATTTATAAATTGTGATGAGTGTTGTGGACCTGTTACAGAGAGACCTATAAAGTAGGCAAGTTTAGTTGCTGTGTACCCCTTTGCAATATCTATGGACATAACTGCGATACCAGCTTTTTTACCCAAAACACGAAAGGTATTGGTTGCACCGGCATTACCACTCCCGTATTCCCTCACATCGACTCCATAAAAAGCTTGTCCAAGCCACACCGCTGTAGGAATTGATCCAAATAAGTAGGCTAAAAGAACTGCTGAGATAGAATAGATTGATATCATAATCTAAAAGGCTTTTAAGCTCATATCTAAACTTTTAACAGAATGAGTTAGTGCACCCATGGATATGAAATCAACACCGCATGCTGCATAATCAACGATATTAGCTTCCGTTATACCGCCCGATGCTTCAGTTATATAGCGCCCATTGATCAATTTAATGGCGTCTTTAAGTAATGAAGGCTCAAAATTATCCAGCATTATGCGGTTCACATTTCCTGTCTCCAACACAGTTTGTAACTCGGAAAGGTTTCTTACCTCAATTTCTATCTGTAGCTTTCTATTATTTTCCTGCAAATAAAGATTGGCTGCCTTAATAGCATTACTAATACCGCCGGCATAATCAACATGATTGTCTTTAATCAGGATCATATCATAAAGCCCTATCCTATGGTTAACACCCCCGCCTATCCTTACGGCCCACTTTTCCAGTAATCTTAATCCGGGAGTAGTTTTTCGGGTGTCAAGAAGCTTAGTGCTATAACCTGCAAGAGATTTAACAATTTGGTTTGTTTTAGTAGCAATGCCGCTCATTCTTTGCATGCAGTTTAAAATCAATCTTTCGGCCAGTAAGATGCTATGTACACTACCGGAAACGATTAACGCAATATCGCCATATTTAACGGATTCGCCATCGTGGATAAGTTCCTCTACCTGTAAATGACTGTCTATGTAATTGAAAATATGGAGGGAAAGTTCAACCCCTGCAATAATGCCTTTTTCTTTTATAATGAGTTTTGCTTTCCCCGTTGTATCTGCAGGAATGGTAGAGAGAGAAGTATGATCACCATCGCCAAGATCTTCAGCGAGTGCATTTTTTATGAATAGATCAATGATTTGCTTATCCAAAACTTAAATTTAAATCCAAAAATAGCATTTTGCTGCTATTTCTCGGTTTCTATTTTCAATTCCGTTATAAAAAAAACATTAGCCGTTTTTTTCAAAGTAATGGACACCCTAAAGGTTCCGTTCTTTGTAACAAGAGAAACGGCACCATAACGAAAATTCGGGTTGGTGTTAAGACGGTGAATTACCGTAGATTTTACTGGAGGGTATTTATTAAAAAAGCTGCGTAAAATTTGTTCTGCCTGTGCTTTAGAATAGACATCTTCTTCGTCAATGATGATTAAGTCTACAGTTGATGAAAAACTAGAAGCGATCTCTTTGGAATTTGCAGCTTTGAAATGAGCACATAAATCATCTATAACATCGCCCTGATTGACGATATAAGCAGGGAAATGAAAAAACATAACAATTAATGTAAGTAATGATTTCATAAACACAGCATGGATAACTGACTTGTATCACATAAATTATGCCATTTATCTTTTCTTAAAGTGGGATTCTTAAGATGAAAAAACCAGAATAGGTTTATCTTTGTACAATTAAATAGCAAAAATTGTAATTCTAATGAATAATAAAAAAGTAGTTCTGCTAATTCTGGATGGTTGGGGATATGGCAAAAAAGACAACTCTGATGCTGCATATATTGCCAATACACCTTTTTTCGATCATTTATTAACAACATATCCAAACTCAAAACTTGAGGCTTCTGGAGAAGCCGTAGGATTACCCGCAGGACAAATGGGTAACTCTGAAGTTGGCCACATGAACCTTGGTGCTGGAAGGGTTGTTTATCAGGAACTGGGCAGGATCAATAAAGCCATTAGTGATAAAACTTTACATAATAACCAAATTTTGCTTGATGCATTTAACTATGCGAAAGCGAATAATAAGGCAGTGCATTTTATAGGCCTTGTATCCGATGGTGGTGTTCACGCCCACATTAATCACTTGAAAGCCCTTTGTGATGCAGCCGGAGAACAAGGGCTTAGCGATGTTTTTGTTCATGCCTTCTTGGATGGTAGAGATACAGATCCGAATTCGGGTCTGAGTTTCATCAAAGACCTACAGCATCATTTGTCTACGTCTACAGGAAGGATTGCAAGTTTGATTGGAAGGTATTATGCTATGGACAGAGATAGCAGATGGGAACGCGTTAAATTGGCGTATGACCTGATGACAAAAGCTGAAGGAAAAAAAGCAACTGATCCTATTGCTGCAATAGAGCAATCTTACAAGGATGGGATTACGGATGAGTTTATCAAACCAATAGTGATGACAAATGAAGATGGAACTCCTGTATCGACAATAAAAGCTGACGACGTGGTAATTTGCTTTAATTACCGTACGGATAGAGGAAGAGAAATCACATCAGTATTGAGCCAGGCAGATTATCCTGATTTTGATATGCGTAAGCTTCCACTCTATTATGTGACCATGACTACATACGATGAAAGTTTTAAAGGTGTAAAGGTTATATTTACAAAGGACGATCTTTCTCAAACTCTTGGAGAGGTATTGGAAACAAATCATAAGAAACAGATCCGCATTGCGGAAACAGAAAAATACCCACATGTAACTTTCTTCTTCTCTGGTGGAAGAGAGCAGGAATTTAAAGATGAGAAAAGGATACTAATTCCCTCTCCAAAGGTAGCTACATACGATCTTCAGCCTGAAATGAGTGCTGCAGGGATCACTGAGGCGATAAGTAAAGAACTCGAAACTGGATGGCCTGATTTTGTTTGTCTAAATTTTGCCAATCCTGATATGGTTGGCCATACGGGAGTTTTTGATGCGGTAATAAAAGCGGTAGAAACAGCAGACAGCTGTGCAGAAGCTGTTGTAAAGAAGGGTATTGAAAATGGCTATTCTTTCATTATCCTGGCTGATCATGGAAATTCGGAGTTTATGGTTAACAAAGATGGATCTGCAAATACAGCACATACAACTAATCTTGTACCTTGTATTCTTATTGATAATGACTTCAAAACCGTTAAAGATGGTAAACTTGGCGATGTAGCTCCTACTATTTTGAGGATAATGGGAATTGATATCCCGGAAATTATGACTGGGAACGTATTGGTGTAAATGAAGAAAAATATCTTAATCCCTTTTATTGTAATAGCTATTTACGGCTGTCAACGTAAGGAAGAGCCTATTGTAGAAAAGAGTCTTCCTTACTTTGATGTTAAAAATTATATTGACAAGGAGGCAGCACGCCTGCAAAAAATCGACAGGCTCATTCTCAAGAAGGTAGAAGTTAATGGATCTTCAGAAACAAAACTGTTAAAGATCAGCAATTGGAAAGAAGAGTTAAATATCTTTTCTGATTCTGAAATAAACAGGGCTTCCTGGAATGGCCTTTTCAAAATAGAGAAGACACTTGATACTTTCAACTACACATCTGATAATGAAAAAGTACCTATTAAAGAGCTGAAAGTTGTCTATAAAAATAACCTTGTAAAAGGCATAGTGATAGTTGTTAAAAACACCAATATGCTCTATACGTCAATTGATAGCTTAGGTTATTTCGCAGACAGTATTTATGTGGTTAAAAAGCTGCAAAACATCAAATTTCTTACTAATAAAAGCTACCTGGTAACTGGAAAAATGAGCAAATAATTACTATTTCAAGCTCGTTATTTGGGCTTTAACGTATGCAATCAGATTAGTTATATCAATTCTTTGAGGTTGCACAAGAAGAATCTTTTGAAAATCTGATACCGAGTTATTAAACAAACTAATACAACTGACCTTATCTACAGTTTTCTTTATTTTATAGGACTTATAAATTGCATAGTCTTTGTATGCCAGTCCCCTGTTTTGAAGTAACTGTGCATCTTCTTCACCATTAAGCTCTATTGCTTTTGAAAAATCTTTAATCGAAGAAAGATAAAAACTTTCCCTCATTTGATTTAAAGACTCTCGTGGATCATTCGCTACATTTAGTCGCGCTTTACCTCTATAATAATAAGCTGAATAATCTGCAGGCTTTAAAGCTATATAACGACTATAAGTGGCTACGGAATTCTCAAAATTACCGCACTGGTAATAAGAGTATCCCAGCATTTTTAATACATTGACGTTACTTGGGTCTTTAGTATCAGCCTTTTCCAATTGCGAAACTGCAGCCTTAAAATCTCCCTTCATTAAGGCTTGGAAGCCCAGTTTATCATAACTATTTGTTTGGGCAATACTAGGCCCCGTGAGGAAAACCAATAATAATAAAGTAGTCTGTTTTAAATAGTTCATTTAAGTTTGCCTAATAGAATATAAATATATTTAGTTTTGACCTAATCCCTCAATAATCATTGAAACTAATTTAAGATAGTAGGAAAAATTGTTATAGACAACTATCGTACCACTAAACTTATTCCTTAACAACGTAATAAAATTGTAAATATGATTTATATGGTAAATAAAATTTTGTTCCCTGACTTTTTAACATAAAAAATCCGCTAAAATCGTTTTGGCACAGGAGTTGAAAATATAGATTATCCATACAAATAATAAATTTAGAGAACGGCAACTGTCAGATTGTCGTTATAAATATAAAGAACCTACTTAATGAGTAAACAAGATCAATTTGACTTTAGTAACGTATTACCGATCATAAATGAAGATACTGAATTCTTTCCGCTAATGTCTCAGCAGGATGAGGACGAAATGAACAACGAAGAGACGCCTGAACTTCTGCCAATACTTCCGCTAAGAAACACCGTTCTTTTCCCTGGAGTTGTTATACCAATTACGGTTGGCAGAGACAAATCTATTAAGCTTATCAAAGAAGCCTATAAAGGAAATAAAATTATCGGCGTTGTTTCTCAGCGGGATGTTTCTGTAGAAGATCCTACTTTTGAGCAGCTCAACAGTGTTGGAACAGTTGCACATATTATAAAGATGCTACAAATGCCTGATGGTAATACGACAGTTATCATCCAGGGAAAGCAAAGATTTATGTTGATTGAGGAGGTTCAGTCTGAACCTTATATAAAGGTACGCGTCACTAAATTTAACGAAATAAAGACAAAAACCGATAAAGAATTTAAGGCGCTGGTAGCATCTATAAAAGAGATGTCTTCTCAAATCATTCAGCTATCGCCCAATATCCCAAGTGAAGCAGGCATTGCTTTAAAAAACATAGAAAGCACGTCCTTCTTGATCAATTTTATCTCGTCTAATATGAATGCGGATGTAGCTGACAAGCAGAAAATGCTTGAGATGGTGAACTTACGTGATCGTGCTATGATGGTAATGGAGTTACTAACACTGGAACTGCAAATGCTGGAATTAAAAAATCAAATCCAGTCTAAAGTTAGGACTGATCTTGATAAGCAGCAAAGAGACTATTTCCTAAATCAGCAATTAAAGACTATACAAGAGGAGCTTGGAGGAAACTCATCGGATCTGGAATATGAGGCCTTACAAATTCGTGCAAAGAAGAAAAAATGGGCAGTTCATGTTAAAAACCATTTTAACAAAGAACTTGAAAAATTAGGTAGGATGAATCCAGCCGCGCCAGATTACTCTGTACAAATCAATTATCTTGAACTTTTGCTGGATTTACCTTGGAGTGATTTCACAAAAGATAATTTTGACCTGAAACGTGCACAAAGGACACTCGATAAAGATCATTTTGGCTTAGAGAAGGTAAAGAAGCGCATAATAGAATATTTGGCAGTACTAAAGCTAAAAAAAGACATGAAGGCTCCTATAATTTGTTTGGTTGGTCCTCCAGGAGTTGGTAAAACTTCTTTAGGCAAATCTATTGCTAAAGCACTTAATAGGAAATATGTTAGAATGGCTTTGGGTGGGATCCGTGATGAGGCCGAAATTCGCGGACACCGAAAAACATATATAGGTGCTATGCCTGGAAGGATTATTCAATCAATAAAAAAAGCCGGTGCAGCAAATCCCGTCTTTGTACTTGATGAGATTGATAAAGTTGGATCCGATCATCGTGGAGACCCATCTTCTGCCCTATTGGAGGTTTTGGATCCGGAACAGAACAATGCTTTTAACGATCATTATGTTGAAGCAGATTATGACCTTTCTAATGTATTGTTTATTGCTACTGCAAATTCCTTGAACTCAATACAACCGGCATTACTGGACAGGATGGAAATTATTGAAGTTAACGGCTATACTATTGAGGAGAAAATAGAGATTGCTAAGAAATACCTATTACCAAAACAGAAAGAACAGCACGGCATTAAGACAAAGGATATTAATTTAAAGAGTAGCCTGATAGAAAAGGTGATTGAAGATTACACAAGAGAATCCGGTGTACGCGGCCTTGAGAAAAAAATTGGTTCACTTGTGCGAGGAGTTGCTACAAAAATAGCAATGGAGGAAGAATACGAACCCAATTTGAATCAAGCAGATGTAGAACGCATTCTTGGAGCGCCAATTTACGATAAAGACTTATACGAAGGTAATGAAGTTGCCGGTGTTGTTACCGGTTTAGCATGGACGCAAGTAGGTGGTGATATTCTTTTTATTGAAGCAAGCTTGAGTCCCGGTAAAGGAAAATTAACCCTTACAGGTAACCTTGGAGATGTGATGAAAGAATCGGCAATTATTGCGCTAGCCTATTTAAGAGCCCACTCCGACCTTTTCGATATTGACAACCTACTGTTTGAGCAATGGGATGTGCATGTACATGTTCCTGCAGGCGCAACACCGAAAGATGGTCCATCTGCTGGTATAACAATGTTAACTGCCCTTACATCTGCATTTACACAGCGAAAAGTTAAATCGAACTTGGCCATGACCGGAGAGATTACATTAAGAGGAAAAGTATTGCCGGTAGGGGGAATTAAAGAAAAAATATTAGCGGCGAAGAGAGCGGATATCAAAGATATTATTTTATGTAAATCCAATAGAAAGGATATTTTGGAAATTAAAGAAAGTTATATTAAAGACTTGAATTTCCACTACATTTCTGAAATGCAAGAAGTTATCCATCTGGCGCTTATGAAAGATAAAGTAAAAAATCCACAAAATTTAACTGTGAAAAAATTGGTAATTGCGAGCTAAGCTTTTTTTGTTTATTATTGAGGTGAACAAATAAACTAGCCAATGAATAAATTAAGGATAATTGTCGTTGCAATAACCCTATTAATCTCTTATTCTGCAAAATCTCAGAATTTAACTAAGAGGGCTCAAAATGTTTTTATAGAACTTGGGGGACAGGGCTTGACTTTCACAGCCAATTACGATACCCGTTTCACAAAATCTAGAGATGGTTTCGGTGGTCGAGTTGGTATTGGTTACATAAGTGATTCGGGAGATAAATTAACCACGATACCAGTATCCTTAAACTATTTACTTGGAAAAGGAAATAAATTTTTGGAAGTAGGCTTAGGCGCTACATACTTAAGTACAACAGGAAACAATGATGTACTATTTAGTAATAACGAGAGCAGCCTAATAGGAACAATGAGTTTTGCATATCGGCTGCAACCTGTTGATAGCGGATTTTCTTTTAGGGCAGGAATAAGCCCTGTCTTTAGTAAAGATTTTTTCATCCCCTATTATGGCGGCATAAGTCTTGGTTATACTTTCTAACATGAACAAAAGAATACAGTTACTTTTATTATTATTTGCATTTTTTGGATTAAAATTATCAGCACAAAGCTATAAGAACGAATTTGGTTTTAAGAGCGATAATGATTCTTATTTAGCTCAAGGATCGGATCGGTATTATACAAATGGGCTTTTCATAAGCTTTAGGAGGGCAACTGATCAAACCAAATTGAAACAAGGTATTGAAAAAAAAATATACGAGCTATCTATTGGGCAAAAAATATATAATCCAATATCAGGATACGCCCCCAACCCGGCAACACAGGATCGGCCATTTGCCGGTTATCTCTATGCATCAGGTAGTCTTAATTGGCTTAAGACAGATGAGAGTATTTTCAAAGTTAATGTAGAACTTGGAACAGTTGGACCAAGTTCCCTTGCTGAAGCCGGACAAGAGCTGCTGCACAAAACGGTTGGTTTTTATGAGTTGGCCGGATGGGAGTATCAGATAAGGGATGAAATGGCGATAAATATTAACGCCCAATACACCAAATTGATTCATCGTTTAGCGGGCAATGCGGCTGACATTTCATTTGAAGGTTATGCAAGTGCTGGAACGACCTTTAATGGTGCCGGGGTCGGCGTTCTTTTGAGAGCTGGGAGTATTAATCAATTATTCAACTCTGCATATACAAATGCTGCAATAGGAAATAATACTAAAACAAAAGGGCTTGTTCCATCTGAGGTGTTTTTCTACGCAAAACCTCAGCTGAATTTTGTGGCTTATGATGCTACAGTTCAGGGTAGCCTTTTCAAAAACAATAGTCCCATTACTTTCGATGTAAAACCTATTGTATTTGCACAACAGATAGGATTCAATTATAGCTCACAGCGATTTACTTTTGATTTTGGATTGATATTCAAAACTAAAGAGATTAAAAGCAGTGCCATGGCTCACCAATATGGATCTATTAGTATGTTCTATAGATTCAATTAGTCCAAGTTAATCAGGATTCGGTCTTCTACGAAATGCCTTTTTTGCAGAAACTGTTTGTTTATCTAAAATTCTCTTTCTTACTATCGATTTGGGTATTTTTGTAGGTAATCGTTTCTTTTGGACAGTTAACGCTGATCTTAGAAGCGATATTAATTTAAGGATAGTACGCTCTTTATTCATCAATTGACTTCTGTCTTCCTGAGAAACAATATGGAGATTTAATTCGCTATCTAATCTGTTTGCTAGCTTAGCAATTATTCTTATTTTTTCTTCCTGGCTGAGGAACTGCGCAGATGGGATGTTTAAAATTAGTTCTATTTTACTAGAAACTTTATTGACGTTTTGTCCGCCCTTCCCTCCGCTCCTTGAAGTTTTGTATGTTGCAAATTTATTGACTTCATCTTTCGTTGGTACCATGATACAAAATTAACATTCTTTAGATGATTTGTTGAATAGTAACCGGACATTTAAAATGTCTAAATTACTATCTTTGTTCAGTATGAGAAAAAATATTGTTGTTGCGATAGACGGATATTCATCTTGTGGTAAGAGCACTTTGGCAAAAGCTCTGGCCAAAAAACTCAATTTCATATATATAGACAGTGGTGCCATGTACCGTGCGGTAACACTTTATTTTCTCAGAAATAACGTAAATATGAAACAAGCGCAAACTGTACAGGATGCGCTGCTGCAAATTGAATTAAATTTTCATTCTAGGGATTACGAATCTCATATCACGCTTAACGGGGAAGAAGTCTCAGAAGAGATAAGGAAAATGCCTGTTTCTGAATTTGTAAGTTATGTCTCTGCAAACAAATTTGTTAGAAGAGAAATGGTTAAGCAGCAGCAACGAATGGGTAAGTCAAAAAACATAGTGATGGATGGCCGAGATATCGGAACTACTGTTTTTGCAGATGCTCAAGTAAAATTCTTTATGACTGCAGACCCTAAGATACGTGCTGAAAGGCGGTTTAATGAGCTTCAGTCAAAGGGTGACACTACTACCAAACTAGAGGAAGTATTTGAAAATCTGGCTCATCGAGATTATGCTGACACCACAAGGATTGAAAGCCCACTAGTAAGAGCTGATGATGCTATTATATTAGATAATACAGAATTGACACAAGAAGAACAGTTGATCTTCGCGCTAGATCAAGTTAGTGTACATTTGACACACTAATTAAATTTTTTCTTTTCTAAAAAATGGGATGTATTTTTTGCAAATCTTTAGTTACAAAGGGATGTATTTTATAAACATTACATTTCGGTGTTTTAACTGATTGTAACTATAGCCAATTTTGACTGTTGGCTTATTTCTATTCACGATAATATTAAAAATGAAAGCAAAACTCCCCCTAACCTATTTTTTTATTTACCTTACAACTATCTTAATTTCCTGCGGAGAAGCAGGCAAAAAGCCCGCTTCTGGCGATCAGATTCAAACTTATCCTGTTATTGCTGTTGAACCTCAATCTACTACCTTAGAAAACGACTACCCCGCAACTCTTGAAGGTATCCAAAACGTTGACATCAGGCCAAAAGTAGATGGTTTTATTTCGCAGATATATGTGGATGAAGGTTCGACGGTTAAAAAAGGACAACTTCTTTTTTCAATTAATGCTCCTCAGTATGAGCAATTGGTTAGGACGGCCAGTGCTTCTATCAGCAGTGCGGAGGCTGATGTAAATGTGGCTCAGTTGCAAGTGAATAAAACTAAGCCTCTAGTTGATAAAGACATCATTAGCAAGTATGATCTTGATGCTGCTCAATTAACATTGCAAAGCAGAAAAGCCGCATTGGCACAGGCTAGAGCCGGGCTTGCAAATGCACGGGTAAATCTTAGTTACACTAAAATAACTAGCCCGGTTGATGGAGTTATCGGTAGCATACCTTTTAAAACAGGAAGCTTAGTTAGTCCGACAGGCGCAGAATCATTAACTACAGTATCTAACATATCAAAGGTGTACGCTTACTTTTCATTAAACGAGAAGCAGCTGCTTGCTTTTTCTAAAACGTACAAGGGCGCCAATTTGGCTACACAGATGAAAAACATACCAGCTGTTTCACTTGTGCTCGCTGATGGCACTACCTATTCAGAGCGTGGCAGGATTGAATCAATCAATGGTCTTATTAATACGAAGACAGGTTCAGCAAGCTTGAGGGCTACTTTTACTAATCCATTTAGGATTCTTAGAAGTGGAGCCAGTGCCTCAGTAAGAATTCCTCAGCAAATCAACAATGTGATTCTCATCCCTCAAAAGTCTACAATTGACATACAGGGAAAGAAATTTGTGTACTTGGCTGGAAAAGACAGTACGGTAAAAAATACAGAAATAAAGATTATGGAAATGCCAAAAGGAAATTTCTATGTAGTAACCAATGGACTTAAAGCTGGCGACAGGGTAGTACTTGAGGGGTTTCAATCTCTTAAAGACAGGGCTAAGATTAAAGCTGATGTAAAAAAAAATGACTCTGTTTATACAGCTATTAAAAAGTAATTATGTTCAAGAAATTTATAGAGAAACCGGTCTTGTCAACCGTGATATCCATTATTATTGTAATTTTGGGCCTTTTAGGTTTGATCACACTACCCGTATCTCAATACCCTGAGATTGCACCTCCTACTGTACAAGTATCTGCGTCCTATCAGGGCGCAAATGCCGATGTTGTGATGAATAGCGTGGTTGTACCGCTTGAGGAACAGATAAACGGCGTAGAGGATATGACTTACATGACCTCATCAGCCAGCAATGAAGGAACCGCTACTATTACTATTAACTTTAAATTGGGAACGAATCCTGATCTTGCGGCAGTAAACGTACAAAACCGTGTGTCAAGAGCATCTAGTCTATTGCCTGCGGAGGTCACTCGCGCTGGAGTTGTTACGGCAAAACGACAAGCCAGTAATGTACTGATTTTTGGGATTTATAGTGATAACGGGTCTTACGATCAGAAATTTTTACAAAACTACGCTAATATTAATCTCATTCCTCAGATTAAAAGAATCAACGGCGTAGGAGATGCAAGTGCTTTTGGATTAATGGATTACTCCATGAGAATCTGGCTGAAACCAGATATTATGGCTACATATGGCCTTGTGCCAAATGACATTAATGTTGCTTTAGCAGAGCAAAACATTGAGGCGGCACCTGGACAACTTGGCGAACAGGGAAATCAATCTTTTCAATACACCTTAAAATATTCAGGACGTTTAAAAGATGAAATAGAGTTTAGCAATATCATCGTAAGAACGGACAAGAAGGGTCAGATTTTACGTTTAAAAGATATTGCGCGTATTGAGCTGGGTGCCCAAAGTTATGCAAGCTCTGTGCGCTTTGATGGTAAACCTGCTTTGGGTATTGCTATTAACCAGACAGCAGGATCAAATGCAAAAGAAGTGATCGAAGGTTCTCTTGCGGCATTAGATGCCGCTGCCATTAACTTCCCAAAGGGAATCCATTATACTGCATTGATCAATATCAATGATTTTCTGGATGCTTCTATCGAAAAAGTTATCCATACACTTATTGAAGCTTTCATTTTGGTATTTCTTGTGGTATTTATTTTTCTTCAGGATTTCAGATCTACACTTATACCCGCGATTAGTGTACCAGTAGCAATTATTGGCACATTCTTTTTCCTAGGTTTGTTTGGCTTTACAATTAACTTACTTACGCTATTTGCACTAGTATTAGCCATTGGAATTGTTGTAGATGATGCGATTGTGGTTGTTGAAGCCGTTCACGCTAAACTAGACAGCGGATATACATCCGCGAAGAAAGCAACAATTGACGCAATGGAAGACATTACGGGAGCAATTATTTCAATTACCCTCGTAATGGCGGCCGTATTTATTCCAGTGAGCTTTATTAAAGGATCATCAGGAGTATTCTACAAGCAATTTGGGCTTACGCTCGCAATTGCAATCATTCTTTCAGCCGTTAACGCATTAACGTTAAGTCCGGCGCTTTGCGCATTGTTTTTAAAGCCCCATGAAAGCGATAATGGTAAAACGAAAAGCTTTATTCAACGTTTCTACGTAGGATTCAACACTTCATTTGACCTGATGACGAACCGTTATAAGAAATCTGTAACTTTTCTTTCCCGTCAAAAATGGGTTGCTGTTGCAGGAATAGTTTTTTTTACCGTTGTACTGATCTGGACAATGAATACAACCCCTAAAGGATTTGTCCCAAATGAAGATTTAGGAACAATCATGTCTGATATTTCTTTACCGGCATCTACGTCTCAGGAAAGAACGAACGAAGTTATCACACAAATTGATGAAATTGTACACACAATTCCTGAGGTAAAATCATCGCTAAGAATAGTTGGACGAAGTATGATTAGTGGTTCAGGCAGCTCCTATGGTATGGTTATTTCTAGATTAAAACCATGGAAAGATCGCGACCGTGATGTTAAGGCTATTATTGCTGAGCTATTTGCCAAGACCGCTAGTATTAAAGGCGCTAAGATTATTTTCTTTGCCCCTCCTACTATTCAGGGTTTTGGTACAAGTGGAGGATTTGAATTCCAGCTGCAAGATAAAACAGGAGGAGATATAAATAAATTTAATACCGTAGGCAACGAATTCCTTGTAGCATTAAGCAAAAGGCCTGAGATTCAATACGCTTCGACATCCTTTAACCCTAATTTTCCTCAATATCAAATCGATGTAAATGTTGCGAAGATTAAACAGGCCGGTTTAACCGTAACTGATGTGTTGGGTGTTCTACAGGGTTACTACGGGGGTGTATATGCTTCCAACTTTAATAAATATGGCAAACAATACCGAGTTATGTATCAGGCAGACGCAGCTTATCGTGCCAATGAACAAACCTTAAACAGTATTTATGCGCGAACGTCTAATGGTACTATGGCACCAGTTGGCAGTTTTATAACATTAACCAAAGTTTACGGCCCGCAGGCTATTTCACGTTTTAACTTGTTCACTTCAATCGCAGTAACTGGCTCTCCAAATGCAGGATTTAGTTCAGGGGATGCACTTAAAGCTGTTCAAGAAGAAGCCGCCGTCCACTTGCCGGAAGGATATGGGTACGAATTTTCAGGTTTATCTAGAGAGGAGATGGCCGGTGGCAGTCAAACAGTTTACATTTTCTTGCTTTGCGTTATTTTCGTGTATTTCCTGCTTTGTGCACAATATGAAAGTTATATATTGCCACTTGCTGTGCTAATTTCATTACCGATTGGGCTTGCTGGAGTATTTATCTTCGACAAAATTTTCAAAGTAGATAATAATATTTACACTCAAATCACTTTAATTATGTTGGTTGGTTTGCTTGCAAAAAATGCTATTTTGATAGTTGAATACGCAGTGAACCGAAGACGTAAGGGGATGAGTATAGTAAATGCCGCCATCGACGGAGCCACCGCTCGTTTACGTCCCATCTTAATGACGTCCTTTGCATTTATTCTTGGCCTTTTGCCATTAATGCTTTCAACAGGAGTTGGCGCTGGGGGTAATAAATCAATTGGTACCGGTGCAGTTGGTGGCATGTTAATAGGTACACTATTTGGTGTATTTGTTATCCCTGCACTGTTTATAATTTTCCAGACCTTGCAGGAAAAAGTAAGTAATAAATCCCCCTTTAACGAGGGTATTGAACCAGATCGTGCTTTCTCAGAACTTTCGCCAGTAGAAACTCGAGATCTTTAACTTTAAGTAAATGAATTTTAATATTAACAAATCATATTTCATCATCGCATTTGCAATAATTAGCCTTTCAGCTTGTGTAAGTAAAAAATATGAGAGGCCGATTTTAAATAGCAATGGATTGTTCCGAGACAACACAAATCCGGATACCACGACAATAGCCAATTTGTCTTGGCAAACATTGTTTGCGGATCCTGCTTTACAGACACTGATAAAGCAAGGGCTTAACGAAAATCTTGACCTTAAACAAGCTATTGAGCGCATCAAAATTGCAGAAGCAATTGTTTATCAAAGCAAAGCAGCACTTTTACCCAGCCTCTCTGCTGATCTTTCAGTTACTGATGCTAAACAGTCGAAAGCATCATTAAATTTTCCGACTGGAGTAACTATCAATACTGAAACACAAATTTATCGAGCGCAGTTAAGCACAAGTTGGGAAGTAGATATATGGGGCAAATTAAGCAGCGCAAAGAGAGCTGCCTATGCATCGCTTTTGCAAACCGATGCGGTCAAAAGAGCTGTTCAAACACAGTTGATAGCTAATATTGCCAACATATACTATAATCTTTTGGCATTGGACAAGCAACTAGCTATTACCGAACAAACAGTAAAAATAAGAGAAAGTGATGTGGAGACTATGAAAGCACTGAAGCAAGGAGCTGTTGTTAATGGCGCCGCAGTGGTACAAAGCGAGGCAAATCTATATGCTGCTCAGGTTACCATTCCAGATCTTAGAAGAAGCATAAAGGAAGGAGAAAATTTTTTAAGTATATTATTAGGAAGAGGCCCCGCATCAATTGAAAGATCAAATTTGGATATTCAATTACCTTATGGCAGTTTGCAAACAGGCGTATCGGCACAATTACTTAAAAACAGACCTGACGTACAAGCCGCAGAGTATGCTTTTAGGGCTGCTTTTGAAAATAAAAACGTGGCAAAATCCTATTTTTATCCTGCATTGACGCTAACAGCTAGTGGAGGCTTGTCGACCCTTGATGTTAAAACCTTTTTTGATAACTCGGTTTTTTATAATCTAATAGGCGGGTTAACTCAACCTCTTTTTAATAAAGCGCAGAATAAAGCCAGGTTAAAGGTTGCGGAAGCACAACAGCAACAGGCTCTGTATAGTTTCCAGCAAGTCCTATTAACTGGAGGCCAGGAAGTTTCGAATGCACTTTTTGCTTACCAAACCGCTTCAGAGAAAGAGACAATACGAACAAAACAAATTGTTTCATTGAAAAAAGCAGTAGATTTTACGAAAGAATTACTGCGCTACAGTTCTGCTACTAATTATACTGACGTGCTGACCTCAGAACAAAGCTTATTAAGTGCTCAACTTAATGGCATAAACGACAGCCTTCAGAAATTACAATCGGTTGTTAACCTTTATAGGGCATTAGGTGGTGGGTGGAAATAATTTAAAATGAAAATTCTTATTGTTGAAGACGAAAGAGCACTCGCTCTTGAGATCGCAGAATTTCTAGGAAAGGAAGGTTATACGGTTGAGCATGCTTGGAAAGCGTCTTCTGCGGAAGAAAAAATCTTTGTAAATAGATATGACTTTATATTACTTGATTTGAGCCTCCCCGGAGGGGATGGGTTTGACATACTTCAGCATTTCAAGATATTACCAGAAAGGGACGACGCAGTTATCATTTTAACAGCCAGAGGTGACGTTAATGATAGAATAAAGGGTCTCGAAGCAGGAGCAGACGATTACCTAGCTAAACCATTTTCCCTTTCAGAATTACTTGCAAGAATGCATGCAATCATTCGCCGCAAGCACAGATTGATGACTAATGAGATAAAGATTCATGATTTTAAAATTGACATCAAAAACCACACCGTTTCGTTCGATTCCAAAAAAATAGCTTTAACCAATAAGGAATTTGAGATTTTCTATTACCTTGTTTTAAATAAAAACAGAGTGATCTCAAGAATCAATTTAACGGAGCATGTATGGGGAGATATATTGGAAGTTAACTCTGATTCTAATTTTGTTGATGTGCATGTTAAAAATTTACGGAAAAAATTAGCAGTCTTCGCTCCAATTGATTGGCTTGAAACTGTAAGAAGTATTGGATATAGAGTAAACTTTTAATATTGAAACTGCAGTTTAAACTGGCTTTTTATAATACCTTAACTAAGGTGGGCATTGTTAGCTTGCTAGGAATAGTCATTCTCACCTCAATAAACCGCATTTCTACTAGGCACATTCAACAACGTCTTTTGCAAAAGAAAGATAAATTAATATCCAATCTTTCGACAGTTGAGATTAACGACTTGCTTACTAAGCAACGGACTTATACTGACTACAACTTGGTTAGAGAAGAATATATAATATTAACACAATCCAACCAGATAATCGATATAGGTAAAAATAGATTTTTGGAACAACCACGAATCATAGAAAACGACGAAGCCAACTATCAAATTCTGCTTACCAATTTTGCATTTAAAGGACAGATATATAAGCTTGAATTAGGCGAAAATATGTATTCAGTATTGCAACTGGAGCGCACAATATCTGTTTTCACCTTTATAATTATGTTAATTGCCATTATTCTTTCATTAGTTGTGGATCTAGCCTTCACCAGATTTTTACTTGCCCCATTTTACAAGATTATTGAGCAAAAGCTAAACAAAGTAGATGATCCCATGAACTTCAATTACGATGCTATAAAAACTTCTACGGAAGATTTTACCGTATTAGATTATAGTATTAGCGCATTAATGAGCAAAATGGCTAACCTACTAACTACCGAAAAGGAATTCATCGCAAACGTCTCCCACGAATTATTAACCCCTATTGCAACATTGAGTTCCAGATTTGAAAATCTGCTAGATGGAGAGACGCTAAGCGATGAGGGGCAGAATAAAATTTTCTCTAGCTTAAAGACTCTCAGTCGATTAAAATCAATTATAAACAGTTTATTATTAATCTCGAAAGTCGAAAATAATCAATTTGAGAAGCAAGATTCTGTATCCATTAAAAAGATACTTAATGATGTTTACGAAGAACTAGAGCATAGATTACTTATGAAGGACTTAAAATTTACCATCAATCTCATGGACGATCATATTATAAAAGGTAATCAATCTTTAATTCATACCTTATTTATGAATGTGATCAACAATGCAATTAAATATAATGTTGAACAAGGCACTATTGAAATAATAGGGGGAGTTTTGAATGACGCTTTTCAATTAGAGGTTATAGACAGTGGTATCGGAATGGATGAAGAGAAATCTAAAAATGTTTTTAAAAGGTTTGAACGGCTAGATTCAACAGAAAAAGATAGTTATGGCTTAGGGCTTGCCATAGTCCACAGTATCATAGTTTTTCATGGAATCGATTTAAGAATAGAATCCGTGAAAAATAAAGGAACAAAAATTATCTTTTCTTTTCCTGATTAATTTTAGGGTTCTTCATCAAATCTTCATGTTGAGCTAGCAACTTTGATTCAACAAATAACCGTTAATAATTTAAAGTTATGAAAAGAACAATTTTAATGTTAGCATTAGTTGCAACTGCATTTGGTGCATTTGCTCAAACTCCAGCCCCCTCTACTAAGCCAGTAGTTAAAGTTGAAAAGAAACATGCAAAAACCACTAAAGAAGTCGTTATTAAAACACCTGTAAAAAAGAAGTCAGGCAAATAATTTTGGTTTGATAGTTTTGCCTAAACCGTCTGTGCAAGCAGACGGTTTTTTTTACAAACATTTTAAATGCGGGTTCTTCGCAGCAAATATAAGCATCTTAGACATTGCAGCTTTTTTTATCTTTCTTATACTTTCTGTACTTAATGTTATCTTTTCGCCAATCTGCTCTAAAGTCAATTTTTGGTATCCAAGAATTCCATAACAGTGGCATATAACAATTTGCTCCCTATCCTTAAGCTTACTTAAAAATTCACGAATTCTTTTTTCGGCAGACTCCTCAATGAAGAATTCATCGGGCATAGGGGAGTTCACATCTTCAATTACATCAATTAATGTTAGGTTCTCATTCTCATTTATAGAGCTGTCAAGCGATAGTATCTTTCCGGGGTTAGACCAGCAATCCGTTACCTGATTTAATGGAAAACCACAAAAATCAGCAATTTCTTCATCGCTTGCAGGCCTAAAATTTTCTTGTTCAAGTTCTAGGCATGCCTTCCTTATTTTATTGAGAATAATATTCTGATTGACAGGAATTCTGATTAAAGATCTGTTATCGTTTATATATTTATAAATATATTGCTGAATATACCAGACGGCAAAAGATATGAACTTAAAACCTTTTGATGGGTCATATCGTTCTGTTGCGACGATTAAACCTAAATTTCCTTCAGCTATTAAATCGCCAAGAGATAAACTGTAAGATTGATACATCTTAGCCACACTTACAACAAAACGAGTATTTGAACATATAAAAATGTTTTTTGAGAGTGGGTCACCCATCTTTATTTTTGTTGCCAAAGCGACCTCACCTTCTGGTGAAAGCAATTTTATTTTTTTGACCTCATTTAGATACCTAGTAAAATTTTCTGTGTCTCTATTGGTAATTTGTATTGAATGCGTTAATTTTTTCATGCGTTTATTTAAGTGATGCAAATCTCATATAGTAAAATAAAACAAACAACTAATATTTAAAATTTACGGATTGCGTTCAAAAATGATAGTTTAACGGAATATAATTTTTAAAATCAACAAAAAATAAATCAATTAGTCTGGATTAACGCTTTTTTATATTGAAAATTCAAACAATAAATCTTACTAATAGAGATTTTTTGAGTCGGTTTTCTCCTGATTTATCATCAATTAATCGGTTAGTCTTTAAGTCGTATGATATTGTAAAGGGTATTCTAGAATCGATTGTATGTATATTCGTTTGAGAGATTCAAGAGCTTCAATATCAACAACATTTATAAAAAAATATTTTCTTTGCAATATTTAAATATCTATCTTTGCCATCCCTAACGGGGAAAAGGAGATTTAATTTTAATGGCTAAGAAACAAGTAGCAGAACAAGAACTAGAAGCTAAAACAGCTGAACTACAAGGCGCAGACGCTCGTCTGGCTGAAAAAGAAATTATTGAATCAGAAGCTGATTCAGTTTCGATCGAACAGATCAAATCATCATTAGCAACACCAGATCAGGATTTTGACTGGGATGCAGATGACAAAGCATTCGGAAATTACAGTGATGAAGACCGTAAAAAGTTTGAAGACATGTATACTGATACTTTTAATCAAATCACTCAAGGTGAAATCATTAGCGGCACTGTCGTTTCAATTAACAACAAAGATGTTGTATTAAACGTTGGATTTAAATCAGATGGTTTAGTATCTACTTCAGAATTCCGCGATACACCTGATTTAAAGGTTGGCGATAAAGTTGATGTTTTCGTGGAAGCTCCTGAAGATGCTAATGGTCAATTAATTTTATCTCGTAAAAGAGCTAAAACTCAGAGATCATGGGAAACTATTAACGAAGCATTGGATAATGATAGAATTATCAATGGATTTGTTAAGAGCCGTACCAAAGGGGGTCTTATTGTTGACATCATGGGAGTTGAAGCATTCTTGCCAGGTTCGCAAATTGACATTAAACCTATCCGCGATTATGATATTTACGTGGGTAAAACAATGGAATTCAAAGTTGTTAAGATTAATCACGAATTTAAAAACGTAGTTGTATCACATAAAATACTTATTGAAGACGATTTAGAAAGCCAAAAAGTTGAAATTGTGTCTAAACTTGAAAAAGGTCAGGTGCTTGAAGGAACAGTTAAAAATATTACAGATTTCGGTGTTTTCATCGATTTAGGTGGTGTTGATGGATTGCTTCACATTACTGATATTTCTTGGGGTCGCATAGAGCATCCAAAAGAAGTATTAAGTCTAGACGAGAAAATCAATGTAGTTGTTCTTGATTTTGATGACGAGAAAAAACGTATTGCTTTAGGCCTAAAACAATTAACTCCACACCCTTGGGAATCTTTGGATATTAACCTAGCTATTGGTTCTAAGGTAAAAGGTAAAATTGTTACCGTTGCTGATTATGGTGCATTTCTTGAAATCATCCCTGGCGTTGAAGGTTTAATTCACGTGTCCGAAATGTCATGGTCTCAAAATCTTCGTAGTCCTCAAGAATTCTTGAAAGTTGGTGACGAAATTGAGGCTGAAGTATTGACATTAGATAGAGACGATCGTAAGATGAGTCTAGGCATTAAACAACTTACTCAAGATCCTTGGCAAAATGTTGCTGAAAGATATCCAATTGGAAGCAAACATACTGCCATAGTTAAAAACATGACTAACTTTGGTGTTTTCGTGGAAATTGAAGAAGGAATTGATGGCCTGATCCATATATCTGATTTATCTTGGTCTAAAAAAGTCAACCACCCAAATGAATTTACGAAAGTTGGCGACACATTAGATGTCGTTGTTCTGGAATTAGATGTCGAAAGTCGTAAATTAAGTCTTGGTCATAAACAACTTGAAGAAAACCCTTGGGATACCTTTGAAACTATCTTCACAATAGATTCAATTCACCAAGGCACAGTTGTCAAGGTCACCGATAAAGGTGCAGTTATCGCTTTGCCTTACGGTGTAGAAGGCTTTGTGCCGACTAAACATATGACAAAGGAAGATGGTTCTACCATTAAGGCAGAAGAAACCAATGACTTCAAAATCATTGAATTTAATAAAGATGCTAAACGTATTGTTGTTTCTCACGCCCGCATCTGGGAGGAAGCTAAAGCTGAAGCAGTTGCTGAAGAACGCGCTACAAAGAAAAAAGAAGCAAAAGCATCTAATAATGCCGTTAAGAAAGTGAAAGAATCGGTAGAAAAATCTACATTAGGTGACTTAGGGGTATTAGCACAACTAAAACAGCAAATGGAAGGCGAAGAAAACAAAGCTAAGAAATAGATAATCATTCTATTTTAACCATATGAGAGAGAGGTGCACATAATAATGTGCACCTCTTTTTTGATACATTTAATTATTCATTGCACATTGTCACCTAACTTTAAGACAAAAAATCAGGGCAGCGTTTGAGTTTTTTATTTATATTTGCATAATTATTAGTCAATGCAAAAAAGAACACTGCTAGACGGGCAAAAATTCCAAATCACAATTAAAAGACTTTGTCATCAATTAATTGAGAACCACAACGATTTTTCTAATACTGTTTTAATAGGAATCCAACCTAGGGGGAGCTTATTTGCCGATAGGGTTTGTCGTGAACTATCTGCGATTACAAAATTAGCCGCCATAAAAAAGGGTAATTTAGACATCACGTTTTTTCGCGATGACTTTAGAAGGAAAGATGGGTTGGTTTCTGCGAGTAGTAACACTATAGATTTCATTATAGAAGGCAAAAATGTGATTTTACTAGACGACGTTTTGTGGACTGGAAGAACCATAAGGGCAGCTCTGGATGCTTTGCTTGCATACGGCAGACCAGCGAAAGTTGAGTTACTCGTATTAATTGACAGGAGATTTTCACGACAATTACCAATTGACCCTGATTATATTGGACTACAAGTAGACAGCTTAAACTCCCAACATGTTAAAGTAAGCTGGAAAGAGATAGAAGGAGAAGATAAAGTGACGTTAATTTCAGAAACTAATAAATAATATGGCAGCAGAGCAATTATCAACAAGACATCTTTTAGGTATTAAGGACATAACCCAAAAGGATATAGAATTGATTTTTGAAACAGCTGACAATTTTAAAGATGTGATTAATCGTCCAATAAAACGCGTACCCTCTCTTAGGGACATTACTATAGCCAATATATTTTTCGAGAACTCTACTCGTACCAAACTTTCTTTTGAATTAGCAGAGAAAAGACTGTCTGCAGACGTTGTAAATTTTGCCGCTTCATCCTCTTCAGTGAGCAAAGGAGAAACTTTGGTCGATACTGTGAACAATATTCTCGCCATGAAGGTTGACATGGTCGTCATGAGGCATCCTTACGCTGGCGCTGGCATTTTTCTAAGTAAACATATTGATGCACAAATTGTGAATGCCGGAGATGGTGCTCATGAACACCCTACGCAGGCTCTTTTAGATGCATATTCCATTCGTCAAAAGCTAGGAGATATTTCTGGTAAGAAAGTTGTTATAGTGGGTGATATTTTGCATTCAAGGGTTGCAATTTCAAACATTCTATGTCTTCAAAAATTGGGAGCTGAAGTAATGTTATGTGGGCCAACTACCTTAATACCTAAATATATTGAAACCCTAGGAGTAAGAGTAGAGCATGATCTTAAAAAAGCGTTAAATTGGTGTGACGTAGCGAATATGTTGCGTATTCAATCAGAACGTCAAGACATTAAATACTTTCCGTCTTTAAGAGAATATGCTATGATGTACGGCTTAAATAAGCAGATTTTAGATAATCTTGACAAAGAGATTATTGTAATGCACCCGGGCCCAATCAACAGGGGGGTTGAAATTACAACTGATGTTGCTGACAGTAAGCAATCCATCATATTAGAACAGGTGGAAAATGGAGTAGCCATAAGAATGGCCGTTCTTTATCTTCTCGCTTCCCAAAGAGATTAAAAAATTTCATAACAATTCCAAATTCTTTTCGTTTTAAACACTGTTATCAACAGATGTTAATTTCTAATGTTAATAAGATACAATACTATTTTTATATTAGTACCAACCATATTTGAAATCAGATGCAGAAAAAATACTTTTTTATTCCGCTGTTATTAGCTGGCGGATTAACAGCGAGCTATGGGCAAACAAGCAAATTAGTAACTCTAAACAAAAACTATCAATCCGGACTAGATCTTCTTAATAATGAAAAATATATTGCTGCAGCGCAGCAGTTTAGGTTGGTTGAACAAGCCAGGGATAAGCCTAGCACGCAACAGGAAAGTAATGCTGAGCTTTCTATTTTAAAAGAAAATGCAAAATTCTATACTGCTGTATGTGCACTTGAGCTGGGAAACCTCGATGCTGAGAGCTTATTCCAGAACTTTATTAAAGAATACCCTTTAAATCCTAACACTAAGCTTGCCTATTTTCATGTTGGTAAATCTTATTTTGCGCAAAAAAAATATCAAAAGGCATTGGAATGGTTTGAAAAAACAGATCCTTCTACCCTTTCTGCAAAGCAAAGATTAGAGTATCAATTTAAACAAGGTTATTCCTATTTTGAATTGAAAAATATGGAAAAAGCTGAGCCATTATTTGAAATAGTTAAAAAAGATGAGTCTCCTTTTCAAGAGAGTGCCACTTATTATTTTGCCTATATAAATTACCTTAATAAGGAATATAAAACTGCTTTAAGTAATTTTGAAAAATTAAAAGGATCCCCTACTTACGAAGCAAGCTATCCCTATTACATAACTTCTATGTATTATCTTGACGAACGTTACGATGATGTACTAAGTTATGCCATACCGATTTTAAAAACCTCCAAACAACAATATGAAGCAGAAATGCTAAGTTTAATTGCAGCCTCATACTTTGCTAAGTCAGATTATATGAATGCAGAGAAATATTTTGCAGAATTCTATTCAAGTAAATCAACAAGCCAAAATAATCTTTTTACTTACCAGTACGGCTACTCCCTTTTCCAGTTAAAAAAATATTCGCAATCTGTATCAGTTTTAGAAAAGCTTAGTGCTGATGATATTTATCTGCAGAGTGGTATGTATACGCTGGGGCGTTCATTCATCGAATTAAAAAGTAAAGAAAAAGCTAGAAGTGCTTTCTTCAGGGCTTCAAGATTAGGTTTTGATAAATTCATTCAAGAAGAATCATGGATCAACTATGCTAGACTTAGCTACGAACTGGATTTCAACCAGCAGGCTTTAGAGGCAACACAAAATTTCTTAAAGCAATTTCCAACTTCAAGAAAAGTAAATGAAGCAAAAACATTGCTAGGAGAGATTTTGCTTACCAGCAAAAATTACCAGGCGGCCATTGATATTTTGGAGCCCATTCAAAGTAAATCACTGGAAGCGAAAGAAGCCTTTCAAAAAGTAACCTATTTTAGAGGTCTTGAGTTCTATAACGAACGCGCTTTTCCCAATGCGCTATCTATGTTTTTAAGGTCTGAAAAATTTCCTGAGGATGAGGAAATTCTCGCTTTGAGCACCTACTGGAAAGCAGAAGCTTCTTATGAACTTAGAAAATTTAGCGAAGCAGTCGGTCATTTTGAGGAATTTCTGGATATGCCAGGTGCGAAAAAAACAGGCGTTTATAACTTCGCAAATTACGCACTGGCTTATTCTGCTTTTGAAGATGAAAAATATAGCAAAGCTGCAAATTACTTTGAAAAATTCCTAAACGGGAGTGACAAGGATCAAAAAACGGTAAATGATGCAATAATCAGACTTGCAGATTCTTATTTCGTAAATAAAAGTTATGGCAACGCACTTGTCAATTATAATAAAATTATAGCCATTGGTTCAACTGGTGAAGACTATGCTTTGTTTCAACGAGGAATGATTCAAGGGCTGGACAACCAAAACGATGCGAAAATTACAACAATGCAAAATCTGCTTAAGCAGTTCCCTAATTCTAATTATGCTGATGATGGTGGATTTGAAACCGCTTATACCTATTTTAATAAAGGGGACTTTGAAAAAGCAAAATCAGATTTAATAAGCTTGGTTAGCAAATATCCCAACAGCAGTTATGTTCCCCGTGCTCTCGTAACCATAGGGTTAGTGCAGTATAATCAAGATAAAGATGATGAAGCACTAGAATCTTTTAAAAAGGTAATTAGAGAATATGCAAGTTCGGAAGAAGCAAAGCAAGCGCTAGAATCTATTAAAAATATCTATGTAGATAGAGGAGATTCAGACGGTTTCATTACTTATGCAAACTCAACTCCTATAGGGAATTATTCAATGGCTGAGCAGGACAATATAGTTTTCCAAGCAGCTAATAACCGTTACTTAAAAGGCGATTTTAAAGGCGCTTTTGAAGCTGTAAATGCTTATTTTGATAAATTTCCTAAAGCAATCCATGACAAGGAAGCTAAATTTGTTAGAGCCGAGTCACTCGTTAAACTTGATCGTCCTTTAGAAGCTGTAGCCGATTATGAATTTATTTTAAATGATTGGACCAGTGATTATACAGAAAGATCATTAGTAAGCATTTCAAAGTTATTTTTAGATCAGAAGAAATATAACGAGGCTATAGTATATCTTAAAAGACTAGAAACCACTGCAGATTACAAA
>JANXVH010000061.1 GCA_025351765.1 Pedobacter sp. | reverse complement strand
CATCTTCTATCCTCGGGATAGCGTATTTGCTGTTCTGCTTTGTTAAAATTGGTAAACATGGGTTATAATTAAACTACTTTCCAGCCGCGAATTTTTAAATAATCGGAAACCATAGAACGATGACAGCGCCACCATACAGCTTCTGAACACATATATACCGTTGGTTGTTTCAATGCGAATTTTTCAAGTTCTGTTACCCCTCTTTAAAGGCATCAGTTTCGATATAATCAGCATATCCGCGAAAAGCGATATGCCTCCACCCCGTATTTTTAGAATCGGGTTTTACTTTTCTTCTTCCATACTTGTTATAGAGTGCTAAAATTGACTACTGCTGATTGATTTCGTTAATATGATCTCGCCGATCTCCAGCTGTTATGAAAATAAAGTTTAAAAGGACGTGCGTCCGAGATAAGCAGTTGCTTAACCGGAGCTCATATAAGTTTTATAAATAGTGCTGATAATAAAGATGTGCTGTATAACTCCGTTGGTTTTCAAAATTTCAAAGCTCATTTCAGAATAGTTAATATAATAAAAATTAAATTGTATTCTTCAATGGAAACTTGTATGTTTTTACAGCCGATGGATTGAGCAACGTTCGATCAATTTTTGATAGCATTCGCTCTTAAACTGACATTCCGAACAATGAGGTATCTTATAAAAAGGCGGGGCATCCCTTTTAGTCATCAAAATTCAGTATCCGATAATAGTTCCTGAGCCTGCTTGTATTGTTTGGAAGGCTTAGTTGGTTCCTTCTGACCCGATGAATTAATAATTCCCCATGCTGTCATTGCTAATGGGTTACCTGTTTCCGAAAAAACAGTAATTTCTTGTGTGTGTTCTTTTGACACCCGCCATGCTTTATGCGGACAATAAAGCATGGCTTCGAGGGTTTTGAAATGAGGTCGCATGTTTTTATGGTTTGAATAAAAACATGCACAACTGCAATTATTGTTTGTCCTACTAACTCATTCCTAAATAATCCTGTAAATTAATCCTGTATGTTTATATTCCTTTTCAGGAACTGATGGAATAAATTTTGGACGTTGCTTGCTTGCTAACCAGGTGATGTAACCCTTCCTGCTTTTTAATTATAACCTGTTCATATAGGTACGCGCCTTCCCAAATCAAATCCTATCCCGTCTGCCAGTCTATCCAGCCTTTATCCAAATTCCGTCTAACCCCGATAGGACATATTCCATTCACCCTATTGCTTTTTTCGTTCAAACTATAAACCGCATAAAAATAATTACGGCTCATAATAGCATGATTTACAGCTCGAAAAATCTAATTTATGAGCTGTAAATAGATTAAAAATGAGCCATAATTCGATTATGGCTCATTTAATTTGTAATTACAGATCGTTTTTCGTTAAATTTGAGCCATAACTAAATACCTAATGAACTGTAATTATGGCAAGAGTAGATGATGACATCCTTAAATTCATAAAAGAGCACCCTGCCAGTTCATCTGTAGCGATACATGAAGCTGCCGGAAAAGGTTCTTTTGCAACAACCAAAAGGGCAATCGCAGAGTTGGTCAAAACCGGCCAGTTATTAGCCGAAGGCCAGACACGGGCTACCCGTTACCGGATCAGCCCGTTAAACCAATTGTTTGGCCGTATTGATATAGATACCTATTTCGACAAAGAAATTGACGAACGCGAAATTCAGGACGGTTTCAATTTCGGGCTGATAACCGATGTATTGCGTAATGTCGACCTATTCACCCCGGAAGAAGGAAATATTTTACAGCAATTACAGGAGGAATTCCGCGATAATATTTCCCACATGACCACCGCTGCCTATAATAAGGAAATGGAGCGGCTGGCTATCGACCTGAGCTGGAAATCATCGCAGATCGAAGGCAATACCTATTCATTGCTGGAAACTGAGCGGCTGCTAAAGGATAAGGAAACTGCGGCAGGTAAGCCAAAGGACGATGCAACGATGCTGTTGAATCATAAGGAAGCGCTCAACTTTATCATTGAGAATCCGGATTACGTGATCCCGTTAACGATTGCCCGAGTTGAAGATATCCACAGTATCCTGATCAAGGGCCTTGAGGTGGAACGTAACATCCGGCAGCGGCGCGTGGGTATTTCGGGAACGAACTATAAACCACTGGATAACGAACACCAGATCAGGGAAGCACTTGAGGATATGTGCCGTCTGATTAACCGAAAGGAGAACGTATTTGAAAAATCCCTGTTTGCATTAGTGCTGCTTTCTTATATCCAAGCATTCAACGACGGTAACAAAAGGACGGCACGTATCGTCAGCAATGCGATCCTGATCGCAAATCAATATTGCCCGATTTCCTTCCGGACAATTGATGCCGTGGAATATAAAAAGGCTATGCTGATCTTTTACGAACAGAATAATATCAGCGTTTTCAAGGAGATATTCATCGAGCAGTTTAGGTTCGCCGTCAAGACCTATTTTTAATAATCACTGATCCTGGCTTCTATAACACTTGATTATTTTAGATATCGTTCACTATATTTGATTGTTCATGTAACGTATAAGCTGTCTCGTCCGGGTGGTCAGATTGGCCCGGAATGCCTGGTCAAATTACCCGGATCACCTGGTCAATTTGCCCCGGAATGACTCGTCAGCTTAACCCATTTCCCTGGAACACATGGTCAATTTCAGCGGTATACCCAATGATCCCGAAACAGATCATCTTCCTTATGCCCCTCTACTATTAGTTTATGCAGATTTGATGATAACGGATGATCCGCGATGTATTGAAACTGCGAAAATGATTTACAACCAATACCTGAAAGGTGAATTTGAGCAATATTAGAAGGTGAATGGAATTAAACTCAACCTTAAAATCTCCGTATTTTAAGGTTGAACGAAGTTTTAGCCTTAAACTGGATAATGTGGTTGTGATCTGACCCGATTTGTAAGTATTAACCCTTCAATTGAAAGGTGGTTAACAAACGTTTGTAAATATTTTCAACTTCAACAGTTCCCAAACCCATTGCTTTGTAAATCGCCTTGTCCGGTAACTCTTCTGCCGCTAAATTCATAAAGCTTTGCAACTGATCTTTTATAGCACCTGGTAGTTCATGCAACTCGTCTTCTTTCATCATCACCGCTAACCGAAACACGTCTGCTTTATGCTTTTTCAACTGTTTCTTATCTTCGGTACTACCATTAGCGATACGTTCCGTTATTTCCAAAAAAGCCTTCGCTTTAAGACAGATCAGTGCCTCTGTGTTGGCGAGGTGCAATCCATCCTCTTCCACACTGTGTTCGATCATAAATTGGTAATAATCATCATCCAGTAATATCGCTGACAGGCTCGACAGATCATCATCTACAGGTATAGGTGTTAAATGCGCATCTTCTTCCAAATCTATAGTATCAGGTGTACGTGAAAATAATTCTACCTGAAACGGGAATGTGGTATCTTCCGGTTTCATAAACCTATAATATTGTCTGCCGTCCTCGCTTTTTTCCTTGCGCTCATATTTACCATCCTGTATGAACTGCCAGAACTGTTTTACAAAATCGGTGGTCAGGGCTTCCACGATCAGGATGATGTCAATATCTTTTGTCGCCCTGGGGATAAATCCGGCATCTTCAATAATCACATCACAGGCGGTGCCCCCTATGATAACGTAGTTTTCAGGAAATGCCTCAAAATACTTCTTAAATGTGTCTAAGCCCCTTACCATATCTCTTTGTTAACGATTTGATCCAATGCCATATCTATTCGCTCATCGGTGTTCTCCTGCAAGCTTAGATACAAAGATAGCGGATCTACTACCGGCATATCGTTAGGTAATTCCCCAACGAGTTTTAAGGGATTGTATTTCCAAACCTCCAGGCCAAACCGTCCTTCCTGTTCATTCAGATCGCGCAGTTTATCATTTTCTAATAAATCATAAAAACTACCCTTATCAATAGCGTAAAACTGCTGTCTGCTCGGGTTCATATCACTATATTCAGGTAAGGCAGATGTGTTGGCCAGCAACATAAATGGTTTTTGGGGCTTTTCATCAATATAAACTGTGCGTAATACCGGGTTGACAAACAACTTACGTTCGATCATTTCGTTCCAAAGTTCAGCCCGGTCTAACTTGAATCTGATGAATTTTTCTCTTTCACCACTTACCTCAACGATCTCCTCTTCTTTAAGGTTATCAATCGCTTTTGTTATGGCCATAGCGGTATAACCCGTTTTCTCAGCGATAGCTTTGAATGGATGATTTTCCAGTTGCCATTTTTCATTGCGGTGAATAATATGGTAAATAATCAGAAATTGCGCAGAGGGTAAAAGTGTCTTGTTCTTTCTTTTAGTATGATCTTTTAAATCACTTTCTCTAAGGTCAATCAGCAGATCGGGTAAAAACAACTGTTTGCCCGGAACAATAAAATTGATCCCCTTATCAATGAGCCTTTTCCTGTTATACGCGGTGGTTTGCGGCAAGAGTAAAATAACGCTGGCAAATGTCTTTTTTAGTTGAGCAAATTGCTTTTCTGTTTGTAAAACACTTAAATTCTCAAGGTCTTTGGGTTGAGCAAATACCAGTTCCTTATGATACAACTCCCCGTGAAAGAACTGGTAGGCTTCACTCATATAAACAGGCAAATTACCTAACCTATTTTTTGGCAGGGCACTTAGTTTTAGGTCTTTGCCTAAAACTTCTTTTATATATACCTGTACACTCATTATCAATATAATAAACTAAATTATATATAATAAACCTATTAAGTTTATTGTGCAAATATAAGTTTATTGTATATAAATTTATAATAAAATTGTTTTATCTGTTTTGAATAAAAGATGCTCCTTATAGCGCACATAGCCTATTTGGTTAGTTATTAGGTGCGTTTGGTCAATTTTAAAGTCGGGTGTATTGATATGGTGGTGGCCGTATATCCAAAAATCCGGCTTGGTAGTTTCGATCATATCTGATAGTTCAACGGCAAAAGCTTCACTGAGTACACTTCCCTTATACTGTTCAGGATAATGCTGATAGGTAGGTACATGATGCGTAACTACTACTTTTTTTATTCCAGGTTCACTGTTAGTTAGCTCATTTTGAACATAGTTAAGGCTATCGGTATGCAACTGGTTATACTGTTCAAACGAGAAACGATGCCCATCATATTTGATAATGCGAAAATCATTCATGCTCTTTTCAATATCCCATTGATGCTGCGGACTTATTTTAGACCATAACGTAGAAAATACAACGAGGGTATCATTTAATTCGACAGACCAATTGTTTACCAAACTCACGTTACTCCTGATTTTCTCGCAAAAAGTACCGCATTTTGTCGCTACATCAAAGTGATAATATTCGTGATTACCTGGAATCCAATAGGTGTGCTGAAAATGATCTGACACGTAATCAAAAAAATCATTGTGTTTATCCATCAGGATAAAAGGAAGCAGATCACCAGCCAGGAGTAAAATCTCTCCTTTGGGGATAATTGGATTAGCTTTAATATAAGCCTTGTTTTCAGGAAACTCCAAATGTAAATCCGAAGCGTATTGTAATAGCATGACTTAATAACGTTATTGTAATAGCATAATTACACATTTGGTTAATAAAGCGCAACTATTAAAACCTCAAAAATGAAGCCATCCGTATTTTAAGAGGTTTTCTTATTCAATAAATGTAGCTCACAGGCTCATTCTGTTTGAGGCTTAGGGATTATGGATTTAAAGCTTAAAGGGAGTTATTATAAGCTATAAAATGCCATTTTAGAAAATCAGAGCACCTTTCAGCATCTTCAAAGCACCCCCTGTTTTCACCAAAGATCATCAAACCATAAGAAAACAGGGGGTGTTCTTCCGGGCGGGCGTAGCCCGCCGCCGGGCAGTTTTTAAAATAAGGGCGATTGCTCGCCCTTTGATGGTATTTAATTATAAATGAGCGCTTCGCCTCCGTGCTTGGCAAAATTGCTACAAAGATCAAAAGTAGTTTGCGCCCGTTGTTTGGCAGTTCCATCCATGATGGATTTAAACTTGGCTTCATCACTTTTAAAATTGCGCACATTTTGAAAATAGCCCGTTACGGCGTTATATGCACCAAATACCGTCCCTGCGGTGGTTTCTAATTGTTGGGTGTGACTTGCCAAAGCGTATTCATACACGTTATCTACTATGTTGG
>JANXVH010000033.1 GCA_025351765.1 Pedobacter sp. | reverse complement strand
ATTACGTGATAGTCCCGGGAATTTAGCATGGCAGGATAACGGCGTTGTTTATAACAGCCTGGGAAATGGTGATATTATTAATCCACTTTCCTTATTAAAGCAGCAGTATACTTCTGTTAATGAAAATCTATTGGGGAACCTCCAGTTAAGTTATAAAATATTAAAAAACCTCATTTTCAGAACCAGCCTGGGGTACAATGTTTTTCATTCGGATGAAACATCCCTCATGCCCTCTACGTCCATAGATCCAAATTCAGGCCTGTTGCCCGCCTCGTCGTTGGCAAATTCAATTACAAAAAGCTGGATAATTGAACCGCAATTAGAATATACCAGGACAACGGCGAATGACAAGCTTAGTATTTTATTGGGCAATACCTTGCAGGATAAATCCGGGCAAACCAGTTCACTTTATGGCAGTAATTATAATTCGGATTTATTGTTAAACTCGATTGCCGCAGCCGGAAACATTTCAGCCAGTAACAATTTTGTTCAGTACCGTTATACCGCTTTTTTTGCCCGTATAAATTATAATCTTAATGATAAATATATTTTTAACCTGACAGGCCGAAGGGATGGTTCAAGCCGTTTTGCCCCGGATAGCCGATGGGCAAATTTCGGTGCTGCAGGGGCCGCATGGATTTTTTCCAATGAATCTTTTATCAAAGACCACCTTTCTTTTTTAAGCTTTGGAAAACTGAGAAGCAGTTACGGGATAACCGGGAATGATCAGATTGGTGATTATAAGTTTTTGAACCTCTGGACGAATACGGCAAATACTTATAACGGTTTGTCCGGGTTGTATCCGCAAAGCTTATACAATCCAAATTACAGCTGGGAGATCAATAAAAAATTGGAAATAGCCTTTGACTTTGGTTTCCTGAAAGACGACATCTTATTTTCAGCCTCCTGGTATAGTAACCACATTGATAACCAGTTAATCAGCTATTCATTGCCAAGTCAGACAGGCTTCTTTAATGTGGTAAAGAACTTTCCGGGACTGGTAAGCAATACGGGTTTAGAATTCGTATTAACCACTAAAAATATTCATAAAAAGGATTTCACTTGGACGACTTCTTTCAATATCACTATTCCTAAAAATGAGCTACTGGCATTTCCGGGCTTAAGTAGTTCAAGCTATGCCAGCCAATATGTTATAGGGCAATCACTGCACCTTATTAATGCCCTGAAATATACAGGGGTTGATCCGCAAACAGGGCTTTACACTTTTGAAGATAAAAATAAAGACGGCCAGTTTACCACAGCGGACTACCAGCTATCAGGTAATACAGACCCTGAATTTTACGGAGGCCTGCAAAACAACATTACCTATAAGCAATTTGACCTGAGCTTTTTCTTTGAGTTCAGGAAGCAAACGGGACTGAGCTATCTGAACCAATTGGCTTCAACACCACCCGGATGGATATATAATCAGCCTGCAATTGTAGAAGGCAGATGGCAGAAACCGGGAGATCATTCTTCCATACAGCAGTTTACTTCCGGTTACACCAATGCTTATACCTCTATTGCTTATTTATCCCTTTCAAATGGTATTTACACGGATGCTTCCTACATCCGGCTTAAAAATGTTTCGCTATCCTATCGGCTACCCGCTGCCTGGATAAATAAATTCCATATCAGCAATTGCAGGTTGTTTTTGCAGGCCCAAAATCTGCTGACCATCACCAAATATGTAGGTGCCGACCCGGAAACCCAGAACCTGTATGTATTACCGCCATTACGGACCATTGTCGGCGGCCTTCAATTAAATTTTTAAATCAAGCATTATGAGAAAAGTAAAAATAGTTTGCCTGCCATTGTTAGCGTTAGTTACGCTCACGGCATTTTTTAGTGCCTGTAAAAAGTTTGTAGATATTGCGCCACCGTTGACACAAGCGGAATCAAGTACGGTATTTTCAAGCGACCAAACAGCGACCTCAGCAGCAGTCGGCCTTTATTACCAGATCACAGCCAGTAATTTAACCTATCTGAACGGAGCAATTACTGTTTATACAGGTTTGTCTTCGGACGAGTTAATAGATGCTGGTTCTAATTCGACCTATGATGCCTTTGAAAATAATGCGATCCCGTCAAACGTATCAGCGATCAATTCCGCTTTTTGGAGTAATGCCTATAAATACATCTACCAGGCTAACGCGGTTATAGAAGGATTAAATAGTTCTGCTACATTATCAAAGCCTATTAAAGATCAGCTCATGGGCGAAATGCTGTTTACCCGTGCGCTGAATTATTTTTACCTGGTCAATCTATTTGGCGATGTGCCGCTGGAAACATCCACTGATTATTTGGTTAATAGTTCGATGCCGCGTACCGCAGCATCAAAAGTATATGATCAGGTGATTAATGACCTGTTAACAGCAGAAACATTGCTGACCGCCAGCTATTCTTCATCTACCAATACCAGGCCGAATGAAATGGTGGCAGCGGCTTTACTGGCAAGGGTGTATCTCTATCAAAGAGATTGGGTAAACGCGGAAACACAGGCATCTATGGTCATTAATTCGGGGTCTTATAACCTCGAAACAAATTTGAACAATGTTTTTCTGGCAACATCCGGTGAAACTATATTTCAATTGGCGCGGCCTGCGAACAATACCGCTGAAGGTTTAGCATTTATTCCCTCCCGATCTTCTGTAAAGCCAACATTTGCAATAAGAGGTTCGCTGTTAAATGCTTTTATATCCGGGGATAATCGCAAAACAAGCTGGATGAAAGGTGATACCATCAACGGAACCGCCTATTATTTCCCCTATAAGTATAAACAAAGGGTCAATAACCCGGTGACTGAGTTTAATGTGGTGCTCAGGCTTGCCGAAGTTTATTTAATCCGGGCTGAAGTAAGGGCAGAGCAAAACAACACCAACGGTGCGCAGGCGGACATCAACATAATTAGAAACAGAGCGGGCTTAACCAATACGACTGCAAGCACATCACCCGGTTTATTGGTAGCTGTAGCATCTGAAAGGCAGTTGGAACTATTTGCAGAGTGGGGGCATCGGTGGCTTGACTTGAAAAGGTCAGGTACTATAAATTCCATTTTAGGCAATACCAAAACTAACTGGCAGGCTTCTGATGCTTTATACCCCATACCCTTAGCACAGATCCAGCTTAATCATCTTCTTACCCAAAATAGCGGTTACTAATTGCCCAATAAATAAAATTTACAAACATGTCAAAATTTATTGCTTTAATCATCACATTGTTTTGCTTTGATTGTGCTTTTTCACAAACCATATCTTCTTATCCTGAAATCGGCAAGCCCTGTCCTGACTTTCATTTTAATGAGGTACGTTATTATTCAAAAAAGGCCATTTCACTTAAAGATTTTAGAAGACAATGGCTGATGCTTGATTTTTGGAACCGGTATTGCAGCGTCTGTTTAGGCAGGATGCCCGCCACTGATAGTTTACAGAAGAAATTTTCAAAGCAAGTTAACTTTATATTAGTTGGCTATACAGGTTCTCAATATACCCATCATTCCGATAATAAACCCATACACAAGTTGTATAGAAAGTTTCGGAAAAGATTAAATATTGATTTACCGATAGCCTATGATTCTTTATTGTTTCACCGGTTTGATATTGGTGCCTGTCCGTACATCGTCATCATTGATCCAAAAGGCATCGTTCGAGGGATAACCACGCAATTAAATGAACAAAATATTAAAGACCTCCTGTCAAATAAGAGGCCGGAATTGGATAAAGCAGTAAATAGAAAGGGATTTTAAATTTACAAAACCCCACAGAAAAGCCTTGATTTATCAAAATCAAGGCTTTTTCAGTTAACAATACAATTATTAATTCGGCTTTTTGATCTGATCCGTACCGGATGAATTATTCGGATAGGCTGTTAAAGCAGACGTAAAACCCCGCAAACAATCCTTTACGGTTCCTGCATCGCAAGGCGAAGTCACCTGGTCTTTTTGTGACTGTACGTAAAATGCAGAGGAATTCGGAATATACCCGGAGGGGTGCATTGAATCATAGGTAACCTCGTACCAGTAAAGATCAGGGGAATGCTTATGATTATTTTTAACAGTTGTTTTGGTCAGTGTAAATGCACTTGCAGCAACGGCAAGTAAAACGGCCATGATGGCCACAAACGATTTTTTCATGTGTTTGAACTTTTTATATTAGCAAAAAAGGGCTCCAAAAACTTTATATTTGTAATGCGATTACTAATGTTTGCCGTTAAGGTGAGCATCCCGGGAAAGGCCTGTCTGCTACAGATGGGTCTTTCTCATGTAATAAGGCCATGTCCGGCGCTACACGGGAATAGGGCGAATTTTCGATGATGAACAAATCGGTCAACTACTCTCTTTGGGGCGTAAGCATCGTTGGAGATGTGCAGATTGGGTATCTCGCAGTACCATAGACACACCGCAATATAAGCTTGGATGAAACGTGCGAACAGCATTGCCATAACGGGCAGCATTGCTTTTTCGGATATGATCCGCACAATGTTCCTGATTGTTGCTTTACCTGGCTTTTTCATTTTTTGCTTTTTCTTTTACCATTTGCTTAACGATGCCATATAACCTTGATATGGCCTGCCCTTTTAATTAACTTGCACTTATCGCTGTGCCTGCGTTCCTTGTACATGATCCGGTCAAAACTTACCAATACCGACGGTTTCTGCATGGATGGCTGTTATTCGCTTTTGGGGGTCAGCCATCTGTAGCTTTCTGCACTTATACGCCCGGAAAGGGCGGCATGAATTACGGTATTCCCCGCGCATACATTTATTATCTTGATACACCTTTTAGTTATCGCTTCAGGTGGCTTTTGTTCTTTTCTTTTTCCAGTTCCTGCAACAACTCCTGCCTTCTGCCCGCGCAGTTGATCGTATTGTCTTTCTGAGCCAGGTAGTGTTTTACTGCCTGGTTACCTTGCCGGGCCATGGCTTCAAGCTTCAGGTCGGTGAATTGATCCTCGCAGGTGCAATCACCCGGTGGAAAAAGAATATTCAGCAATACGGCTAGCGCAGCGGTCAGCAGAAATATCCAGAACCGGGCAGTAAGCCTTCCCAATAGCGGAATGCGGTGATATGCCTGTGCTAATCTAATCAACCGGCTTTTTTTGGATTGATTGGCTAAATCATCCGCTCCGCTGTCCGGCATTTGATCTGGTATTTCCATTTGATTGCTGATTTGCTGTTATAAAGTTATGATCGATTTGACAAGAATTTTGCGCAGGTCAGCGCCAATTTCCCTGAAACGTACAAAACGGGGGTGTGAACCGTCTATTATTTTTAAGCAATAGGCTATGTCACAGTTTTGGCAATTGTGTTTTTGTAATTTTAGGTTAATAAACCACCATATGAAAAAAGAAGCATCACCGGACTTGCCAAAAAAACAAGAACCTTATCCTAAAGGCGGCCTGATGGTGATGATTGCATTTGCTATTAGCATCTATATTCTATGGCCATTTCCAGACGAGCCTTTTCTTAAACTGATCAGGCACCAGTGGCTTTGGTATTCCTTTTCCGTCATCTTTACTATTTCGGTGGCGCAGGTATGGTTGGTGTCTTTGGTAAGTGATTGGCTGGACAACAAATATAGCTGGGAAAAAAAGCTTTACCACCGGGTTTTAGGGCAGTTGTTTATAGGGTGGACGATTCCCGTAGCTGCTTCCGCACTGATTAGCTGGTTTTGGTTCCAGTATCTACAGGCCGATATTCATAGTATCCGTTATGCTTATAATCGTTATATGTTTAAGACAATTATGGACATTGCCCTGATCCTCAATTTGATCTACCTGGCCTGTTCCATAGGGGGATATTTAATGGACCTATTACAAGAGGAAGTAATACAGGAAGAAAAACCATCCTTTGCCAATCACCTTTATCTGTCTGTTTCTGATAGCAAGGAAGAAACTAAAGTTCCGGTGAGTGAAATCGCTTATTTCTTTCATACAGAAAAAGGCACTTTGCTTCGGGCACATGATAACAGTGCTTTCATCTTTTGGCAATCACTGGATAAGATAGAAAAACAACTTGACCCGGATCAATTTTACAGGGCAAGCCGCACCTGCATTATTACCCGTAGAGCGGTCACAAGTTGGAAAAGACAATCAGACAGGGGGATATTACTGGAAGTCCAACCCAAAAACGATAAAACAGTAAAAGTTAGCAGGGAAAAAACTGCTGATTTTATTGCTTGGGTTAAAAAAGAGGTTTCGGTGTAAATGATCATTATAAGAACTAACTTGATATTCTCGCAGGCAGGCATCCACTAAATAAATATATATTTACTTTTAATGTAACGATAAGACCCATTTTTGGGGTCTTATCATTACACTCGCAGTAATATGGCGCATGGCTTTTATATATCATGCAATTTAACACAACAGCAACTTAAATTTATGAAATTGCTGTTGTGTTAAATTGAGCTATTTCACTTCGATGAAATTTTAAACCAGATTATTATAAAGTTCAAAAATCTTAATGAGGTTCTTGACAATTTAGTACATGAAGCCAAGCGGCTGCGGCAGGTGGCTTCATTACACCACGCGCTACCGCGCCGGGTTCCATTCCGTCGCCAGCCTCGCCGCTGCACAAGCAGGAACGAAATTCGCTGTCGCTCATTACATACCTGCTTTGCAATCCCTTAATGTACAGTAATATGTCAACGCAATTAACAAACTGATATACATATCAAATCAGTTTTAATACTTACACTTCAATTAATCATTTTCTAATCCTTATTTTTACAGCAAAGGAAAAAAACCTTAAGGTTACCAAAACCCAAATCATGAGTGAAGACCAAAAGAAACAATTAGAACAACAACTTTGGAATATTGCCAACACCCTGCGTGGCAAGATGAATGCCGATGAATTTCGTGATTATATATTGGGGTTTATTTTCTATAAATATTTGAGTGAAAAAATGGAAATGTTTGCAAATGACATTTTGCAACAAGACAATATCCGTTTTAGTGACATTACCAGTAAAACCGCAAATGTTGGTGAATACCTTGAGGCGATCAAGGAAGAAGCACTTGAAAAATTAGGCTATTTTTTAAAACCTGACGAGTTATTCTCGGCTGTTGCTTTGCGAGGTAATAGCGGTGATGATGAAAGTACAGACCAAAGCAGTGCAAACTTTATACTCGGCGATCTACAAAAGATACTCACTAATATACAGTTGAGTACGATGGGTACTGAAAGTGAAGAGGACTTTGACAATCTGTTTGAGGACATGGATTTGAACAGTACCAAATTGGGTAAAACGCCAGATGCAAGAAATAGTATAATTGCCAAGGTGCTGGCGCATTTAGATAAAATAGATTTTAAACTTAAGAATACCGAGCTTGATGTATTGGGCGATGCGTACGAATACCTAATTGGCCAATTCGCGAGTGGTGCCGGAAAAAAAGCCGGGGAGTTTTATACGCCGCAAGAAGTGTCTAAAATATTGGCAAAAATTGTGACTACAGGTAAGCACAAATTAAAATCAGTTTATGATCCTACATGTGGTTCGGGTTCGCTCCTATTACGTGTAGCACGGGAAGTAAAGGATGTAAGTAATTTTTACGGGCAAGAAATGAACCGGACTACTTACAATTTGGCCCGAATGAACATGATTTTGCATGGTGTGCATTATCGCAAATTTGATATTAAACAAGAGGATACTTTAGAGCGCCCACAACATGGCAACCAAACTTTTGAGGCCATTGTAGCTAATCCCCCTTTTTCCGCTGAATGGAGCGCTAATCCATTGTTCTCTTCTGATGATCGTTTTAGTCAATACGGCAGATTAGCCCCAGGCAGCAAAGCAGATTTTGCTTTTGTTCAACACATGATACATCACCTGGCCGAAAATGGAATTATGGCTATTGTTTTGCCACACGGCGTTTTATTTAGAGGCGGGGCCGAACTGCATATACGTAAGTATTTAATAGAACAAAAGAACTATTTAGATGCCGTAATAGGTTTGCCTGCCAATATATTTTACGGAACTGGTATACCAACCTGCATTTTGGTGTTTAAAAAATGCAGGGAAAACCCGGATGATATATTGTTTATTGATGCTAGTAACGGGTTTGAAAAAGTAAAAAATCAAAATATGTTGCGTGAAGAGCACATTGATAAAATTATTCAAACTTATCGCAATAGAACCACAATCGAAAAATATAGCTACAATGCCCCGTTAAAAGAAATAGCAGATAACGATTATAATCTCAACATTCCCCGCTATGTGGATACTTTTGAAGAAGAAGATGCGATTGACATACAATTCGTTATGCTCGAAATAAAGCAATTGGAAGCCCAAAGAGCCGAACTTGATAAAGAGATCAATGTGTATTTGAAAGAATTGGGGCTGGTGTTTTAATTATCCTTAATGCTCACAGCTAAGAATTAAAAGCAAATAAATGACAGCAAAGAAGATTAAAATATCCAACGTTCCAAATTTGAGATTCCCTGGGTTTAAAGAGGAATGGGTAGGTAAGCGATTAGGAGATTTGTTAGAATTTAAAAATGGAATTAATGCTACAAAAGAGCAATATGGGAAAGGGGTTAAATTTATTAATGTGTTAGACGTCTTAAACAACGATTTCATTACCTGTGAGAAAATTGTCGGCAGGGTTGATGTCGATAACGATACAGTTAATAAGTATTCTGTTACATATGGCGATATACTTTTTCAAAGGAGTTCAGAAACGAGGGAAGAGGTTGGCACAGCTAACGTCTACCTTGATAAAGAACATACTGCAACGTTTGGAGGATTTGTAATAAGGGGTAAAAAGATATCCGAATATGATCCAATTTTTCTTAACAAACTTTTAAAGACGAGTGCAGCAAGAGATAATATTACCTCTAGGTCTGGAGGCAGTACTCGGTACAATGTTGGACAAGACATACTTTCGTCAATAGTTCTAAAATTTCCTGTTCTTTCAGAGCAAAATAAAATTGGTGAGTTTTTGACACTTATTGATAAGCGAATCCAAACCCAAAACAAAATAATTGAGGGTTTAAAATCACAAAAAAATACTCTTTCAGAAAGAATATTTAAA
>JANXVH010000163.1 GCA_025351765.1 Pedobacter sp. | reverse complement strand
CCCAGGGAATCTTCCCAGACAGGACAACCCACCGGTTATCTGATCGTAACTTTTGGGAAAATGGACTCTCAAACCCTCCAGAACCAACTGGGACGGGCTTACAAAAGCAGGCGCTGATGAAGGCCTTTTTGTCGCTTTTTTCATCTTTCCTTGCACTTGATGTCGCTAAAATCGAAATAACTCTTTGATTATCAAAATCAATCGGGCTTAACAGCAGACCCTAATTAAATCTGCTCTATAAATGTCTCTACTCAAAGGTTGCAACTCCAGTCTTAACTGGTTATAAGGTTCGAATGTTATATCTTTTAATCGCACAACACGTTATGAATACTTTTCTTGTGATCTGTTTGTTTTGAATAAATTTTCCTAAAAAACGAAGCGCTAAACAGGGATCCCTTTGTCATTACCCGCTCCCTCTGCGTCCTCTGCGGCTGCATCTACGGGTGGCATGAAATCCAT
Source organism: Pedobacter sp. (assembly GCA_025351765.1). Taxonomy (GTDB): domain Bacteria; phylum Bacteroidota; class Bacteroidia; order Sphingobacteriales; family Sphingobacteriaceae; genus Pedobacter. The sequence goes on along the minus strand of JANXVH010000163.1, from coordinate 9,074 downwards.
TTTCCTTACTATACTCCAATCCTTACCGTAACCAACGCCATTTTCTACTCTTGCCGGTGGATCTACAAATACCCCTGGATTATAATTTGACCCGATTATACAAGCCGGACTAAACGCTTCGCTATTGTAATCTTTTCTGAGGTCATCTTGTTTGCTATAATATCTTAATCCTAAAGACACGGTGCACAAACAATCTTCTAATACATCGTAAATAAATTCTCTAGAAGCTGATATTGTGTCTGTACTTTGTATGGTAAACCGCTCGCTGTATGCATTCCGGGTAGAGCGACCAATAAGCGCAATCTGACTAACAATAATTACAAATTCGCAAACTGATGCTGATCGCGGAAACTTCAATCCCGTTGCTATCGCGAATTCGGGTATCCTTACCTTCAACTTGTTGTTTTCCAACACAACTTCGGGCTTTGCGAAAAAGCTATTGATCAATAATGATTTTACATTGAATTCAAACCCAACTAATCGCTCAAAGCTGTCTGCCTGAAAATTGTAAATGCCCGTTTCCTTATCAAAACACAACCATAGCGAATCCCTAACCGGCGTATTAAAACGGTTCACCAAACCTGAGTCATGGTTATGCCCGCCATAGCAGGACCCAAGTTGTATCCTGATTTCTTTAGCCAAAACACTGCCTTGTCCAAATACTTTGCCTGATTTTCTAGTTCCTTTGGTTTGCTTATATGGCCTTGGGGCTGTCTGTACGATTATCATACCATCTTTACCCATTCGCTGCACAATTGGCCCCACCAGCCCTGTAATGTTTTTACCTTTGTATTTTCCCATTGTATTTTTTATATCTTGTCAATTATCAATTTATTGGTGATGCGCTATTTCCACCCAACCTTTCTTAGTTACCAGTAACCATGCCCCTAAAAAGCAGTCGGGTCAGATTTTGGATGCGTGCGCATTCCCTGTGCACTGTCTCCGCCCTGAGTCCGCCTTTTTACTGTAAAAAGGCGGACTCAGGGCGGACTCACGCCGGACTCACTGCGGACTTATAGCGAATCTCACCCTAAGGCTTCTCAACTAAAACCCTAATCCTCCTTAATTGAATTCTGCAAATTTACCTATCCTGCTGGGCAACTCGCCACAGTTACAATCGTATTGTTTAAAGATAATTAATATTTTTAACTGCGCTCGTATTTTTATAGAATAAAAATGAAATCATAGCATATTGCTTGTTGAACAATGCAGGCAACCAAATTGATTAGAAACGATTCTTGCATAAATAAATAAGCAGTCTAGGAATAACTATCATCCTGATATAGATGATGACTATAAAACCTTTTCGGGAATATTTTCATAGGGGTAAGTTAATTATTAAAAACTTTTTTCCGTCGGTTATTCTGTTAACATCGCATTGTCAAATTGCATTGGCTGATAGCAACTTTTTAAAACCAACTGCTACTTTTGACCGGTTTATACAATCCAATGAAAAGAAGAATTAGTCTTTTACCGCTCCTCATTATATTATTGCTGTTTTTTGGAAATAATAGTTACGTATTATCTGGCCTGCAAGTCGTGGTACCAAATCCAATTGTTCCCTACCTATTTTGGATCTTTATAACCATCGCAACGGCATTGCTTTTTTACAGCATCCTTAGTATCCAGTCGCGGGGTATGGGTACGCTTTTTAAAATTGCTACCCATTTATTTCTAATATTGTTTACTGCAGAAGTGGTGTTTGCCATAGTACTTCTATTGGGAGATGCATACCGACTAATTATTGGTGGGGCTCCAAGGAGCGTACTTTGGATATATTTCGACTTAGTATTACTTGTTCTGGTGGTGCTTACCTTTATTTATGGTATTGTTAGAGGTAAATATGCTTACCGGGTGATTAAACATACTTTGTATTTTGACGACCTCCCTCCTGCTTTTGATGGCTTTACCATTACGCAGATCTCTGATATACATTCTGGCAGTTTCAGCAACCCAAAAGCGGTACAGCGGGGTATAGACATGATAAAGGCTCAAAACTCTGATCTTTTTGTGTTTACCGGCGATTTGGTTAACAACAAGGCAGAAGAGATAAAACCTTGGATCAGTTATTTTAACCAGGTAAAAGCGCCGTTTGGACAATACTCCATTTTAGGTAATCATGATTATGGCGATTATGTGAAGTGGGATAACGATTTGATAAAACGTGGCAATTTGCAACAGCTAAAGGCCTACCATGCAGAGTTAGGTTATAAATTGCTATTGGATGAGCATGTGGAACTGCATAAAGACGGACAAAAGATTATACTGGCCGGGGTAGAGAACTGGGGACTAGGTTTTGGCGAGCGAGGTGATTTGCCAAAGGCGATGAAAGGAACTAATCCTTCAGACTTTAAAGTATTGCTTTCTCATGATCCTACCCATTGGGAAGCACAGGTTAAAAAATCTCCATCAAAGATTCAGCTTACATTATCTGGCCACACACATGGGATGCAATTCGGCATAGAAGCTTTCGGAATTAAGTGGAGCCCCGTTAAATATCGCTATGCGCATTGGGCAGGAATAACGGGCACTGATGGTATTTATTTAAACATAAACAGGGGTTTTGGCTTTCTTGGTTTTTCTGGTCGCGTTGGTATCTGGCCCGAAATAACTGTTATTGAATTGAAAACCACTGCCGGAATAAGTTAAAATACATACTTTTGTACCGCAATTAAACAGCAGAACCGAAACCCCCGAATGGAAGATAATAAATTGAGCGATAATGGTACAACACCTGATGCTGAGCATGGAACGCTAACAAGAATATTTCAGGATAGAAAAAGAACAAATATATTAAGTACTGTTGAACAGGCTACCATCTCTTATCTGGTTAAACGAGTTCCGGATTTTATCACATCAAATTCCCTCACCGTTATAGGCACCATTGGTTCCTTTATTGTATTGCTTGGGTTTATCCTGGCAACATATATAGACAGGTCTTATTTGTTATTGGGTATAGCGGGTCTTGCTATTAACTGGCTTGGTGATTCTTTAGACGGCCGGATTGCTTATTTTAGAAATATTCCCAGGAAATGGTTCGGGTTTTCTTTAGATATTATTATGGACTGGATAGGAACAGTCCTGATAGGTTTAGGCTATATGGTTTATGCGCATGACCAGTATGAACTTATCGCTTTTGTATTTGTTGTGCTTTACGGCTGGGCAATGATTATATCGCAGCTGCGCTATAAAATTACTGATATTTATAGCATAGATTCTGGCTTGGTAGGTCCTACTGAAGTAAGGGTTATTCTGTCCATTATCTTAATTATTGAAGCAATACACCCCCACTTGATAGAGTATTTTGCAGCGGGCATGTGCATTACGCTCTTTATTATTAACGTTTTAGATACCCGGAAGCTGTTAAAGCTTGGCGACATCCGTGATGTAGCAGAGCGGGCAGAAAAACTGGCAAAGAAGAACAGCGCTTAAAAGCAATCTGCTTAATGAATAAGAATAACGCCATTTTTGTATTTATCAAAGCTCAGCTATCTGCCTTTATAGGTGGCGTTGTTGATTACAGCGTGATGTTATTCTGCACAGAAATTCTACACATTCATTATACCATTTCTATTGGTATTGGTGGTGTAATTGGTGCCATTCTTAACTTCTGCGTTAACCGTTATTGGACTTTCAACACGGATAAAACAAGTAAGGCTCCTGTAGGAGCCCAACTTGTTAAATTTGTATTTGTAGTTGCCGGAAGCATTTTGTTAAAGAGTTTTGGTACGTTTTTGTTTACCAATTGGCTAAAGATCAATTACAAGTTTAGCCGGATAATTGTTGATATTATTGTATCCCTCGGGTTTAACTACATGCTTCAAACGTATTGGGTTTTCCATAAAAAACCCCTTTAATGCTTATTTCTTTCCTAAAGTAACATCAGGCCAGGCATCTGTTTTAAATGGTGATGCCGGAAGGTCTGCTCCGTCTACCAGGTTACATACCGGGTTATTTGCCCATGCGTAACGTACAGCTATTGGATTTGCAACATCAGGGCTGCTCACTATAACCTGGCTCCCCTTTATGGTAGCGGTTGCCCAATGGAATTTCTGATCTGCACCTGCTATAGCAAAGCCTTTTAAATCGCTGCCGCCTCTGGCTTTTAGACCACTTCCTGCACCAGTAAAGTTCAATACCATAGTAGCGCCTGCCTTTGTAGCAGATTTATATACTGGGCCGCTGTATGGGATTTTTATACCATAGTTTTTAGCAAGGGCAATTAAAGCTAACCTGCGCCCAACCTCTTGTTTGTTTTTAGGGTGAATGTCGGCTGCTTCGCCTATGTCAATAGCCACTGCCATTCCAGTATTTGGTAACGATAAGGTTTGACGCTGTGCGTCCCTTAGTTCAGCCCATGCAGATGACACCGGCTCAGCTTCTACCTTCATGAAATTGGCCAACTGTACAAAATAGAATGGAAAGTTTGGTTGTTTCCAGCTTTTTCTCCAGTCTTCTATCATTTTAGGGAACAATGTGCGGTATTGATTGGCCCTGTCTGCATTGCTTTCTCCCTGGTACCAAATTGCGCCTTTTATAGGATAGTTTAAATAAGGATTGATCATGGCATTGTAAAGCACTGTTGTGCGGTTAGGCCCTTCGGATACTGAAGGCATTGGCGCAATAGCGCTAAAGTTAACACCTGCTTTATACTTCCATGCACCTGCTAAAGACTGGCTATCTCCTGTTGTAGAGGATACCGTGATGATGTTATCTCCTCCATAAAGACCACCGCCACCGCCTGTATCGGTTACCCGTACTATAATGGTTAATGGCCCTTCTTTAACCTGCGCAGCAGGAACTGTATATACTCTTTTGTTGCTGTAACCAATGGTTTCGCCAACTTTAACACCATTTACAAAGGTGATGTCGTTATCGTCAATTACGCCAAGGTTTAACTTAAGCTCTTTACCTGCCCATGCTGCTGGTATGGTAATCGTTTTGCGGAACCACATAACACCATCAAAATTTGGCACGCCACTATCTTCCCAACTCGCTGGTAAGGTCATTGTTTTCCAGGAAGAGTCGTCAAATGCAGCAGCCGACCAGCCTATACCACCTGCTTTAAAACCTGCATCACTGGCATTCATCATAGTGGTCCAGGTAGCCATTTGTACTTCCATAGGCAAACTGTTGTTTCCTTTAGCCGCATTTTCTATTTTGCTAACCGCTGCTACAAAATCGGGCATGGTTTTCAGCGTAGCGGCACTTGTCCAGGCTTCGGCTATTGTACCTCCCCAGCTGGTGTGAATCAGACCTACAGGAATACCTGTTTTCTTAAAGATCTCCCGCGCAAAGAAATAAGCCACAGAAGAAAATTCTGGTACGCTTTCTGGTGAACATACCTTCCAGCCTCCCGCCCAAACCTTTGCTTCTGCCAATGGCGAATTGCTGGTAGCCTGTTTGCCCTGCAGCAACCTGATTTTAGGATAGTTTGCGTTTTTAACCTCTTCTTCGTAATTGTTGATCTTGCCCCATCCTACAATTGGCATTTCCATGTTAGACTGTCCGGAACATACCCATACTTCTCCTAAAAGGATGTTATTAAGGGTAGTTACGTCTCCATCGCTGATGGTTACCTTGTATGGCCCGCCGTAGACAGGTGTTGGAATGGTTACCATAAATTTACCATCGGCACCGGCAATTGCCGATACTGCTGTTTTAGACCAGCTTGCCATTACTTTTACTGTTTTACCGGCATCGGTACTGCCCCATATACGTGCGGCAGATTTTTGCTGAAAGACCATGTTGTCGCTAAAAATAGTGGGCAAAGTTACCTTGGCCTGCAATGAGCCGGCAAAAAACACCGATGCAAGCAGGAGCCCGCCTTTTAAGCTTTTAATACTATTAATGTTCATACTTGATTAAATTTGTAATTATAAACTTACTATTTTATTTCGTCTATCTGCAATACCACGCTGGTTCTTCCAGAATTAACTTCAGGGTTGAAACCCACGGTCATCAGGAAATTACCACTATAGCTTTTTGATCCGTTAATAGACGAATTGGAACCAGGCATTAAATTGATCTCTGTAAGGGTATATTTTTTTGTGGGATCAAGGCCTTTAAGACGTATCGGATATTTACTACCCTCGTCATACCTGTTGTTAACCAGGTAATTGAATATTACTCCGTTCGTCTTCGCTTCATTAAGGTACAATATGGAAGCAACACTACCCTCACGCGGACTAGCCAAGCGGTATTGATCGCCCTGCCAAATGATAGGTTTTAAGGCATTGTAGTTCTTTATAGCATTTTGAACGTATTTAAGGTCGTTTTCATTGAGCTTGCTCACTACAATATCAAAACCCAGTTTACCCATCATCGCTACATCTGTGCGGAATTTTATAGGCTGTTTCCCCCAGTCTGTAACGTGATTTGAACTGCTGATGGCAGGATAGAAATAAGAATATTCCCACTGGATAAAAATGCGCTCCAATGGCTCTGTATTGTCACTTGGCCAAAATTCAGTAAAGTATTTTAGGGCTGCGTAATCAACCCTACCACCGCCACCAGAGCAGAGCATCATAGGTACCGTGGGGTATTTTGCGCGGATCTTTTCTAACACTTTATACAGGCCACGCATGTATTCAATGTAAAAATGATTCTGATTCTTTAGGTAAGAAGAATACGCATTGTAGATCACTGCGTTACAATCCCATTTGATGTAGGCCAATGCAGGGTTTTTAGTAAATAAGTTATCTACCACACCAAATACAAAGTCCTGCACTTTTGGATTGCTCAGGTCCAGCACCAATTGGTTTCTGAAATAATATTCTTCGCGTTTATTCTCTTTAACCACCCAATCAGGATGTTTCTCGTACAATTCGCTTTTGGGATTAACCATTTCAGGTTCTATCCAAATACCAAACTTTACACCGTTACTTTCAGCTTCTTTAACCAATGAAGAAATCCCATTAGGCAATTTAGTCTTGTTCTCTGCCCAATCGCCTAGTCCTGCTCCATCGCCATTACGGGGATATTTGTTGGCAAACCATCCATCATCAAGAAGAAATAGGTCTACCCCAAGTTTTTTGGTATCCTTTAACAGCTCGGCAAGTTTGCTTTCGTTGAAATCGAAATAGGTAGATTCCCAGTTGTTCAATAGTGTTAACCTACTCCCTTTACCATCCAGTAGTCTGTATGTACGTGCCCAGGATTGGAGTTTCCTGCTTGCTGTACCCTTTCCTGTTGTAGAAAGTGTGTACAAAAACGCAGGGGTAGTAAATTCTTCGTTAGGTTTTAAACTATATTCAGATGCATAATTGTTAATTCCTGAAATGATCTTCAAGTTATTCTGGTAATCCAATTCTATGTCGGTCTTAAAGTTTCCACTGTATTCCAGAGCGCCATAAAGCACCGTACCTTCATCTTCAGTTGCCGGCTTATCTATAGACACCATAAATACCGATGGCATAAAAAGATTTGCACGGGTACCTAGTTTTGTATCTATAGTTTTGATGCCATGAGTAACCTTACTTTCTTCTGGTTGCATCTCCTTCGCCCAGTCGCCATGATATTGATTTAACCAAAATCCTTCGGAAGATTTTAAGTATAAATTAGCTGATGCGTATTTTTTTAAGTTTACTATACCTATTTCTTTATGTTTAATTACACTCCATTGTTCAACTACATCTTCTTTTGCGAAGGTTTTATAATATAGGGTTACCGTAAAATCGTAAACCGGGTCTTTTAGGATAATGCTTGTAAGCGATACATTATCATCCACCTTGGTAGTGGTGTGACTAACGTACCTTAAATCGAGCGAGTTGTTGCCATCGGCATGGGTTACGGTGATGGCGGGTTCCAGCAGGTTTCTGGAGCCCGAGGTGGTATAAGCCGAATTGAGCTGACCGGTATAATCGCCGGCTTGTTTATAGGTGCCGGGAATTTGTCCGTACTCTGCAGCGTTGGCCAGCTTTTTACCGAAGTAAATGGTACCCAGATGATTTGAGGCGTCTGTGTGCAACACTAACGCATTGCTGCTGGTTTCAATAGGGATGTTTAAGCTTTGTGCCTGTGCTCCGGTGCATGCCAGGATAAGGCTTAATGAAAAAGCAGACAGATAACTGATGCTTTTTGATAACGATTGTTCAAATTTCATTGTGGTTGTGCTTAGGCTAGATCCAAATTTAGGGTAATGACTTTACTTTTTATCTATCAATTTGGCATATTAATGTGTGTTTTTGCTCCGGTATGTTCAGGATCAAGGAATAATACCTCATTAAAAGCTACAGTGGCTTGTGCGGTGTCTTTTTTTAAGGAAAAGACGGGCTCATCTCCTATCAATTACTTCAACTAGCTTAAGATTCAAAAGGCTTGTCAGCATTTGTATTTTACCGACAAAAGCATTAAAGAGATTTGCGCAGAACTGGGTTTTGACCGCCAGTTTTCTTATTTTTGTCTTTATCCGAGGTAATCTATGCCTGAGAATTCTATAGCGCACGGTAACCCATGTAAGGTAATCAGAAAAAACAACCCTAAAATCTGACCAAATTAATTATGATAGAAATGAATAAAATTAAGGCCGTAATTTTTGATCTTGATGGTACATTAGGCAATACTTTGCCGTTATGCATCTCTGCATTTAGAAAGTCTATCGAGCCGTTGATCAATCACACCCTTTCAGACGAAGAAATTATTGCAACTTTTGGTCCATCGGAAGAGGGAACCATTATGGCACTAGCGCCTCAACACTATGAAGAGGGTATTTCCAGCTATTTGGAATTTTATAAGGATTTACATCCGATGTGTCCCGATCCGTTTGATGGCATTGAAGATCTGTTAATTGCGCTAAGAAATAAATCAGTGAGGATTGCGATGGTAACTGGTAAAGGAAAGCACAGCACTGATATTTCATTAAAACAGTTTGGTATTGCTCAATATTTTGAAGCAATCGAGACCGGAATAGCTGTTGGTCCACGAAAAGAGGAAGGCTTACAAAATATCATAGATTTTTTTACGGACATACAAAAAAGTGAAGTTATATATGTAGGTGATGCACCGAGCGACATCATAGCATGTAAGAAAGTGGGCATTCCTATAGTTGCAGCAGCATGGGCAGAAACAGCAGA
>JANXVH010000154.1 GCA_025351765.1 Pedobacter sp. | reverse complement strand
TTTAAAGAAGGTATACCAGTAGAAGCAGCTTCCCGCTTTTGTATTTCAACAAGGTAATCTTTACCTCCAAAGGCTATTTTACGGAGGCGGTCCAAATCTTCATCTATACCATCTGCAATAACATTCCCCTTAATTAAGAGTGCCGGCGGATCTTGCTGAAGTTCTCTTTCCAACTTTTCTCTAATGGTAAGACAAGGGTTAAGTTGATCAGCAAGCGTGCATAAAAAAGGATTTTTAGTCTCCTCTGCTAGTTTCTTAACAGATTCTATGTGGTATAATGCCTTTTTTAACTGACATAGTTCTCTTGGACCTACTTTCTGAAGGCCTACCTTTGATATGAGCCTTTCGAGATCACCTATCTGTTTAATGTGGTTTAAAAACCCATCCAGCAGCACTTCTTCCTTAACCAGAAATTCTACCATTCCCAATCGCTCTTGTATAGGTTTTAATTCCTTCAATGGCATGATAATCCATTTGTACAATAAACGGGCACCCATAGGGGTTGAAGTTTGGTCTAATACCTGGAAAAGTGTGATGGCGTTATCATGAGGTGAGCTAACTAACTCCAGGTTACGGATGGTAAAACGGTCCAGCCATACATATTTGTCTTCTTCTAACCTTGAAAGAGCGCTGATGTGTTTCAGGTTACGGTGTTCCGTATCATTTAAATAATGTAAAACTACACCTGCTGCAACGATACCGGACTGCAATTTATCTACACCAAAACCCTTCAGGGAGTTGACCTCGAAATGTTTGATCAAGATCTCATTGGCATAGTCGCCAGTAAAAGCCCAATCGTCTAAATGAAAAGTGTAAAACTTGTCGCCAAATAGTTCTAGAAACTCTTTGCGCTTACTTTTTTGATAAACTACTTCATTTGGTTTAAAACCCTGCAATAATTTATCAATGTACTCTGCATCGCCTTGCGCTACTAAAAACTCTCCGGTAGAAATGTCGACAAAAGAGACGCCAATGGCATTTTTATCAAAGTAAACCGCAGCCAGGTAATTATTAGACTTTTGACTAAGTATATTATCATTATATGCCACGCCTGGGGTAACCAACTCTGTAACTCCCCTTTTTACTATTGTTTTGGTAGTTTTAGGATCTTCCAGCTGATCGCAAATGGCAACACGCTGACCCGCACGCACCAATTTGGAAAGATAATTATCTAAAGAGTGATGTGGAAAGCCGGCCAATTCTAAAGCACCATTAGGGCCAGTACCCCTTCTTGTAAGCACAATTCCCAAAATTTGTGCAGTCTTTATTGCATCTTCTCCAAAGGTTTCATAAAAATCGCCCACTCTGAATAACAACAATGCACCCGGGTACTTCACCTTGATGGCATTGTATTGCTGCATTAAGGGAGTTTCCTTATAAGTATCTTTAGCCAAAGTATATCTGTTTACAAAATCGTAAATATACTACCTTGATGTGTAGGCTTTATGATTTGTGGAAAAGTTAAAAATTGTGAATAGATTTAAAGTTTGGAAATGTAAGACAAGAAAAGCTGCAGTGCTTCTTTCTTTTTGTCTGTAAGTTCGAAGTCCAGTTTATTAAACAGGTAGTCTTCCAAATCAAATCCTTGATGAACTGGCAGTTCATTAAGTAATTCTTTTCGATGTGCAAGCCCTAATGCTAGGGCTGTATTGAATTCTGAAATGAAATCTTCTGGAATGACTCTGTTAGCCACCCATGCTGCATAAACAAAAGGCAGACCGGTAAACTTCATCCATTCCTCACCCATGTCATACGCAAATGGATAAGTGTTTTTTTTACCAAAAGTACGGTCGCCAATTAACACAATTGCATCAGTTGCTGCGTTAATATCTGTTGTAAATATAACCTCTTTTTGCCAATAGAATTTTAGGAGAACTTTGGCCAGATTATTCGATGTTCTGGAATGGCTATCTAGTCTTACCGATTTAATTTCTTTAATAGGTACATTACTGAATATGAATACAGAGTTCACGGCACCAACAGATCCTATGCAGTAGTTGGCTACAATGTTTGCATTAGGAACGTAAGGTATTGAAGCAACAGGAATGAGTCCTATATCTACCTGACCATTTATTAGTTTTTCAGCACACGTTGACGGAATATCCAAACTCAGGTCTATTTTTCCTGCAATATCTGAATGCGATATGCCATAAATAAAAGGCTTAGTGTTGGTATAAGCAACAGCAGAAATTTTAATCTTATCCAAAAAAATTACTTTAAATGATCAGTGTTGTTGAATTCTACGATTTGAAAAAGACCATCTGTCAAATTAATCTTGTAAAGCGTTGTATTTAGATGAGGAAAATCACCCATTTCTGATAACGGTTTATTACTCAAATGACATAATAGCAATCTCATTGCACGCCCGTGCATACAAACCAATACTAGTTTTTCATCAGTTTTGCTGGTTATGATATTAACAGCTTCTTTTAATCGCGAAAGCACTTGATTCGGACTTTCGCCACCTTCAAAGAAAGCATCGTAATCTCCGCTTTGCCATCTGTCCATTATTGTTTTAAAAGCAGTGATTGCACTAGCATCGTTAGGCTTTCCCTCCCAAATACCCCATGCAAGCTCATCCAAACCTGCTAGCTGTGCCCAAGGAATACCTCCATCAATAAAACCTTTTACAGTCTGATGTGTACGAACAAGCTTAGAGGTATATACCTTATCGAAAGAAATGTCTTTGTACTTGGCATAAAAAGCCGCAGCTTGTGCGCTACCAGTGTCGTTTAAGTCACTGTCGATACCCCTACCCTGTACTATTCCCTGCTTATTTAAATCTGTTTCACCATGCCTGATGATATATATTTGTTTATCCATTTAATTAATGACGGGCAACTTATAAAATTGAGGTTTTATATCCTCATCAAAAACAACATCAGTAAAATCTGTTACCACATTGTACAAAGTATCACGTTCGATTGGCTTACGCCTTACTTGTTTAATTAGTGCAACAAGCTCCTTGGTACTCATAGCAGGATTTTGTTCTTCAGCTCCAGCCATAGAATAGATTTTAGTAGTATCATCCAGCGTACCATCTATATCATCAACACCGAAGTTTAACGAAAGCTGTGCTGTCTGTCTGCTGATCATCGCCCAATATGCCTTAATATGATCGAAATTATCCAGGTAAATACGCGATATGGCATAATTCCGAAGATCTTCTATAACAGAGACCTCTGGAACATTTTCCATCTGATTATTTTGATTCCTGAACTTAAGCGGTATAAAGGTTTGAAAACCTCCTGTTCGATCTTGAAGCTGGCGTAGCTGCTCCATATGATCTACCCGATGCTCATACTTTTCAATGTGGCCATAAAGCATGGTGGCGTTAGAACGCATTCCCAATTTATGCCACTGCTCATGAATTTGAAGCCATTGTTCTCCTGTACATTTATCCTTTGCAATAACCTCTCGTACTTCAGGATGAAATATCTCTGCTCCACCGCCAGGAATAGATTCCAGTCCGGCATCCTTCATCAATTTCATGCCTGTAGCATAGTCTATCTTGGCCTTCTTGAAAATATAATGGTATTCTACTGGGGTTAATGCTTTTACATGTAATGCAGGGCGGTGTTGTTTTATCGCTGTAAATAAGGCAGAATAAAATGCTACGTCATACTGCGGCAATACACCACCTACAATATGAACCTCGGTAACAGATTCTCCATCATATTTCTTAACTACGTTAAGCATTTCCTCCAGGGTTAATGCCCACCCTTCGTCTTTTTGTTTAATTAAACGGGAATAAGAACAAAACTTACAATCGTAAACACAGAGATTGGTCGGCTCAAGATGGAAGTTCTTATTAAAATAGGTTTTATCACCATGTCTTTGCTCTCTTATATGGTTAGCCAGAACACCCAGATAACCAAGTTCAGCCTGCTGGTATAAATAAACACCTTCGTCAAAAGAAATTCTTTTCTGGTCTAATACTTTCTGCGCGATTAACTTGTGCTGCTCAGGAAGATCCTGATCGTTAATAATAATCGCTAATTTTGAAGTAGGATCCATTAGTTATTGATATGGAACAAAAGTAAGATAAAAACGAGAAACATCCGGATATACCAAAAAAAAAGGCGCCTAAAAGACGCCCTCTTTACCTAACTTTTACATTAGCTTACTTTACCGCTTTCGTAAACTTTAATACGATGTATGCAGGAGATGTACCATATTCTACAGGGGACTTAATTACTAGATTGTCACCGTTGCCTGAGGAAAGTAACAACCGATAACCTGAAGTTACGTTCTTAGCTTTATCACCTTCAAAAATCTTTTTAAACTGGAAAGTTTGATCTTTTGGAGAGGCCGACCAAAAAATTGACTGTGTTTTGGCTACACATTTACCACCACCAGGTAATGTGTATGTTCCGTTACCACTATTCGTTAGGCTCCATGTACTTCCGATAAAACAAGTGTAAGATCCTTCATCAAACAAAGATTTTACTGCAGATTGAGGCACCCCATCAAAGGTAATGTCGTTTAATACCCAGTTACCGGTAATGTTACCTCTTGATACATTAGTACTGGCGGCACCCTTAGGTGAGCAACTTTGCAAAACCATCAATGAACTACATAAAATGGCGGCTATCAGGAATATTCTTTTCATATGAATGTTGTTTTGCTATTCAATTACATAAATCTTGCCAAAACCTAAACATAATATTCTTTACCTTTATCATTACTGCATTTAAGCACAAATTTTAGCATTTAACATCCATATAATGAAGACTGAAACCCTAGCCATCCACGCCGGAAATCTATTTAAAGCAAGCACGAATGATGTGATAAAACCAATCAGCTTGTCGACTACTTTTTTAAGAGACGAAGACGGTGGCTATTCTGGTGGACATGTTTACAGCCGGGTGAGTAATCCTAACAGATCGAATCTAGAGAAAACTCTTGCTGAATTGGAAAAGGGCGTGGATGCTTGTGCATTTTCTTCAGGCAACACGGCCGGCATGAGTCTTTTTCAAGCATTTAAGCCAGGCAGCCATATTATTGCACCAGACGATATGTACTGGGGATTTAAGAAACAATTACAATCTATTTTTTCAGAAACACTGGAGTTCGATTTTATTGATCAGACAAATTTAGAGCTGATCGAATCTTACATCAAACCAAGTACTGTTTTAATCTGGACAGAGACACCATCAAATCCTTTACTTAAAATAACAGATATTAAAGCTATTTCTGCAATCGCAAAGAAAAACAATTTGGCATTAGCGTGCGATAGTACGTTTGCTTCTCCCTGCCTGCAAAATCCAATATTACTAGGTGCGGATATTGTAATGCATTCTTCAACAAAATACATTGGGGGTCATAGCGATGTTTTAGGAGGAGTATTAATTACAGCCAAACAAGATGATTTATGGCATGCAATCCGGAATATACAACAAATTGGCGGTGCTGTTCCCTCACCTTTCGATTGTTTTTTATTATTAAGAAGCATTAAAACAATGCCCTACCGGATGCGAGCACATAGTGAAAATGGAATTACACTCGCTAAATTTTTGGAAGCCCACGATGCAGTGGAAAAAGTCTTTTATCCCGGCTTACCTTCTCATCCACAATATGAGATTGCAAGAAAACAGATGACTGCTTTCGGTGGAATGCTTTCCATTCTAGTTAAAGGCGGTGCTGATGAAGCCCGATGGGTAGTGAATTCTGTTAAAATATTTTCCCAGGCAACCAGTTTAGGGGGAGTAGAGAGTTTAATAGAGCACCGTGCATCGGTAGAAGGACCGGATACCAAAACTCCACAGAATTTAATTCGGATATCAGTGGGTCTGGAGCATATCGACGACTTAATTGAAGATCTTAAGCAAGCATTACGCTTTTAAACAAATTAAAAATGTAGTTATTTGTGTAATATAAATAAATTATAAATTTAAAAATCAGATAGTTATAAAATATTCAGAATTATATTTTGGTTTTTGCAAGCCTCCCAATTACATTTGTATTAATATCTGGCGATAGCTAGAAAAGTCAATCCGCTTTTACAGGTTTGATTTATAAAGAAGTGGCGAGAGACAGGCTCTATGACCCACTGGCAACCCTCCCTAAATGGAGAAGGTGCCAATTCCTGACCGAGAAGCATGGTGCTTATTGGAAAGATAAGTTGGAACAAAATGAAACATGTAAAATTCTCACCAGAGCATACGAATTTTTGTATACCTCAGTACACATTGTATATGTGCTGTTGCATATTATAATTTAAAAATCTTCCATTGGTATTTCTTTATTCATTAGGAAGGCCCTTAAAAAGGGTACGAAAAATAGTTCGCTCCCAATGGGGTGAAATTCAGTTCAGCAATTCATTTAAATAAAAAAAATGCCAACTTTATATAAATTCGAAACATTACAATTACATGCGGGCCAAGAAATTGATCCTACAACAGGATCAAGAGCAGTTCCTATTTACCAAACTACTTCATTTGGATTTAAAAATTCTGAACACGGTGCAAACCTGTTTGCATTAAAAGAATTTGGAAATATTTACACGCGCATCATGAATCCGACTACTGATGTGTTTGAAAAAAGAGTTGCGGCGTTAGAAGGCGGCGTTGCGGCTCTGGCAGTTGGCTCGGGACAAGCAGCTCAATTTATTGCTTTAAATAACATTTTACAGGCTGGGGATAATTTTGTTTCTTCTTCTCATCTTTACGGGGGTTCTTATAATCAATTTAAAGTCGCTTTTAAACGCTTAGGGATAGAGGTACGATTTGCAAATGGCGATGATGAGGACGATTTCGAAAGAAAGATAGATGCGAACACAAAGGCCATTTATTTGGAAACTATTGGAAATCCTGCTTTTAGCGTTGTTGATTTTGAAAAATTAGCCGCAATTGCCAATAAGCATGATCTGCCATTGATTGTAGATAATACTTTTGGTGCCGCAGGATATTTGTTCAGACCATTGGAGCACGGTGCGCATATAGTTGTACAATCTGCCACAAAATGGATCGGTGGACATGGAACTAGCATTGGCGGAGTAATTGTTGACGGTGGCAATTACAATTGGGGTAATGGAAAGTTCCCTCAATTCAGTGAACCTTCTGAAGGCTATCACGGGCTAGTATTCAGTGATGTTTTTGGAGCTACTGGACCATTTGGCAACATCCAGTTCATCATTCGTGCAAGGGTTGAGGGATTAAGGGATTTTGGCCCAGCCATTTCACCGTTTAATTCCTTCCAATTAATTCAGGGTCTGGAAACACTATCACTCAGAGTTCAGCGCCATGTAGATAATTCGCTGGAATTGGCCAACTGGCTGGAAGGACATGAAGCAGTAAAGAAAGTTAATTATCCAGGATTAGAAAGCAGCCCGTATTATAAGAATGCCAAAAAATACCTTAAAAATGGATTTGGTGCAGTCCTCTCATTTGAACTAAATGGGGATCTGGAGAATGCTACAAAGCTGGTAGATAGTCTTAAGCTGATCAGCCACCTCGCAAACATGGGTGATGCGAAAACGCTGATTATTCAGCCAGCGGCAACTACGCATCAGCAACTTACTGCAACTGAGCAAATAGCAGCGGGTGTTACTCCAAGTTTACTTAGAATATCTGTCGGAATTGAACATATCGATGATATTAAGGCCGATCTTCAGCAGGCATTTACAGCTATTCATTACTAACAACTACCTATCAATTGAATGAGTATTATTTCTACATATTTTCATAATGATATTTTTGAATTTGAAAGTGGCAAAACCCTGTCCGGCCTTCAAATAGCTTATCAGACTTATGGTAAATTAAATGCGAATAAAGACAACGTAATTTGGGTTTGCCATGCTTTAACGGCTAATGCCGATGTATTGGACTGGTGGAGGGGTCTTTTTGGTGATAATGATTTGTTCAATCCGGAGGAGCATTATATTATTTGTTCCAATGTATTAGGTTCACATTACGGCACAAGCAATCCGTTGAGCAACAACACAACAACTGATCAGCCTTACTATCTTTCTTTTCCAGAATTTACTATAAGAGACATTGTGGCCGCTCACCGTTTATTGGCAGAACACTTGGAAATTGAAAATATAAAAGTACTAATCGGTGGTTCTTTAGGTGGTCAACAAGCACTTGAATGGTCTATCATTGAAAACAGCAGGATTGAAAATTTAATACTGGTGGCCACTAATGCTGTCCATTCTCCATGGGGTATTGCTTTTAATGAAAGTCAGCGACTAGCCATTGCTACCGATAGCACCTTTTATACGCAACAACCTGAAGGCGGCCTAACAGGCCTTAAAACTGCCAGAAGTATAGCGCTGCTATCATATAGAACCTATGAAGCTTATGCGGCCACTCAATTGGAAAGCGTGAATGAAAAAACTTCGAATTTCAGAGCTGCTTCTTACCAAAATTATCAGGGAGAAAAGCTCTGCAATCGATTCAATGCCTATAGCTACTGGTTCTTAACAAAAGCTATGGACAGCCATAATGTAGGGAGGGGCAGGAAAAGTGTCGCTGATGCATTAAAACTGGTAAATGCGAATACCCTGGTAATTGGCATTGAGAACGATGTACTGTTTCCTCTTTCAGAGCAGGTTTTTATGGGAAAGAATATTCCGAATGCTTCATTTAAGAGTATAAGCTCGGCTTACGGTCATGATGGCTTTTTAATTGAAACCGGTACATTAACTAATATAATTGGTAATTTCCTGAAAGAAACTGCCGGTAAAAAAATAATTAAATTACATAAAACAGCGTAACAAGTTCATGAGCAAGAAACTTAAGATAGGCCTGTTTGGTTTTGGAGTGGTGGGACAAGGGTTGCATGATATCATTCGTGGCCAAGACCTGAATCTTGAAATCGTTAAGATAGCCATTAAGAACCCCGAAAAAAGGAGGTCGCTTGATGCGCATCTGTTTACAACGAACCACAACGAGATACTTGACAATCCAGAAATCAACACCATTGTTGAACTAATAGACGATGCTGTAGTTGCTTTCAATATTGTAAAGAAAGCGCTTATTAGCGGAAAGAATGTAGTATCTGCTAATAAGAAAATGATCGCTACACATTTAAGTGAATTGGTGGCTTTACAGGAAGAGCATGGATCATCTTTGCTTTACGAAGGTGCAGTGTGCGGAAGTATCCCTATTATCAGAAATCTGGAAGAATACTACGACAACGAGTTATTGCATGGCATTAGCGGAATCTTTAACGGTTCTTCCAATTATATTTTATCAAAAATATTTAATGAAAACCTTGAGTATGGTGTAGCCCTTAAACAAGCTCAAGATTTGGGCTTCGCTGAAAGCAACCCGATTCTTGATGTTGGAGGCTACGACCCGAAATTTAAACTTACAATCGCAACAGCGCATGCTTACGGTCTATTTATCGATCCTGATAAGATCCTGAATATCGGAATACAGAATTTGAATGAAAATGACATCAGATACGCAAGGGAGAAGAACTTTAAAATTAAATTGGTTCCTACAGCCAGGAAAATAAGCACCAAGCAGGTTGTAACTTATGTACTTCCAAAGTTTGTAAAATCTGATGATTTCCTCTTCAATGTAGAAAATGAGTACAACGGGGTAACGGTACAGGCTGCATTTGCAGATAAGCAGTTTTTCTTTGGAAAAGGTGCCGGCGGACATCCTACAGGAGCGGCAGTGCTTTCAGATATCGCTGCTTTGAGATACGATTACCGCTATGAGTATAAAAAATTCCATCAGCAAAATGGACTAATCCACACCGACAATGTAAACATTGAGGTATACTTGCGTTACGAGCATGAATACACGATAGAAAAGCTAAAAATTGATCAAATTATTGAGCGCTTTTCGAGAAACGATTATAAATATGTAATCGGAAATGTAAGTTTGAAAAGTCTGCTTGCAAACCGAGAGCTGCTTGAACAAAAAGATGTATTCATTGCGCATACAGGAAGATACACCTATACTGAACAGCAAATCAGTGTAATTTCCGCAGAAGAGGTTTTATTTAATTAGTATACTTTGTTTTTGTTTTGATAGCAAGCGGGCCTCAAATTGAGGCCCGCTTCATTTATATCTTAGATTTCCCTGTTGATGTCCCAATTCTCTAGATAATCTGCCACTCTTCGGACAAAGGATCCACCCAATGCACCATCTACTACCCTATGGTCATAGGATAAAGAAAGGAACATCATATGCCTGATGGCAATCACATCTCCAAATTCTGTTTCCAGAACCGCAGGTTTCTTTTTGATAATCCCTACGGCAAGTATGGCTACCTGTGGCTGATTAATAATTGGCGTACCCGTAACATTGCCAAATGAACCAACATTTGTTAAGGTAAACGTTCCGTTTTGAGTTTCTTCGGGTTTTAATTTTGAGTTCCTGGCACGATTGGCAAGATCATTAACTGATTTTGTTAAGCCAACAAGGTTAAATTGATCTGCATTCTTGATAACGGGAACAATTAAATTTCCATTGGGAAGCGCGGCTGCCATACCAATATTAATATTTCTTTTTTTAATAATTTGGGTGCCATTAACCGATACATTTATCATCGGAAAATCCCTGATAGCCTTTGCAACAGCTTCAATAAAAATTGGTGTAAAAGTCATCTTCTCGTTTTCTCGCTTTTCAAAAACTAGTTTTACCTTATTTCTCCATAATACCATATTGGTCACATCAGCCTCTACAAACGAAGTGACATGCGGCGACGTGTTTACACTCATTACCATATGATCGGAAATAAGTTTACGCATCCTGTCCATTTCTATGATCTCATCTCCATCATCAACATTATTTACCTGTTTAGAAGACAGTGAAACAGGTTTTTCAACAGGCATATTTGAAACATTCCTAGATTGTGGGTTTGTTGAATTAGGGATTCCCTTCTTTTTAGAGATATGATTTAAGAGATCATCCTTGGTTAGGCGACCTTCTGAGCCTGTTCCGGATATTCCTTCTAGCTCAACAATTGAAATGTCCTCTTGTGCTGCTATATTTTTAACTAATGGCGAGTAAAACCGATCTGACACTGGTAGCTGCTCAACACCTGGTAGGCCATCTAATACATGATTTGACGGCTCAATAGATTGAGAGTTCTGAATAACATCATTCTTCGACACATCATCAGGCCCATCCGTTTCAATAATTGCAATCACATCACCAACCTGTGCAACCTCGTCTTCTTTAAATAATTGTTTAACTAGCTTTCCGTCCACAGGAGAAGGAACTTCAGAATCTACCTTATCTGTTGCGATCTCTAAAACAGTATCATCCAGTTTGATTTGATCCCCAACCTGTTTGTTCCATTTTATAACAGTCGCTTCCGCAACACTTTCCCCCATTTTAGGTAACAATAATTCGTAATGAGCCATTTTTTATTCTATAATTGGTGCTGGATGCAAAAGTAAAGTATTTTGAAGACTTAAACCTTATCGGCTTTAAGTTCATTAAGTAGCAGCATCAGCGCTGCTGAAGCAGACCTTTCAATATTCTGCATCCGCTTATTGCCAAATTTAAACTGTTTTGCTATAGTTCTATTTTTACCACTCACAGCAATCCAAACAGTACCAACAGGCTTGCCAGGCATTTCACCACTCGGACCTGCTATCCCTGTAACCGCAATAGCATAGTCCGTGTTAAATCTACTTAACGCTCCTTTAACCATTTCGGTTACAGTTTGTTCACTTACGGCACCATAGTTTTGAATTGTTTCGGATAACACACCAAGGCTTGATTCCTTTAGCTCATCAGCATAGACTACTGCACCGCCTTTATACACAACTGACGAACCAGGATGCTTCGTGATCAGGTGAGCGATATAACCCCCTGTACAGCTTTCTGCAGTGGAAAGCGTTAAACCTTCAGCTTCCATTACATTTAAAACAGCCTTTTCTAAAGCAATATCGTCTTCAACAACTACATAGGGCTTTATGAGTGATATAATCCTTTGTGCATATAATTCTATTTCCTGTTTTAATAACTCTTCATTGTCGCCCATTCCGCTCAATCTTAACCTCACTTGTCCGAGTTTAGGAAGGTAGGCAAGTTTAATGTGACCCGGCAAACTGTCCTCAACTGGTTCAATTTCTACAGCCAAAAAAGACTCGCCAATACCAGCGGTTAAAATCGTTTTATGTACTATGCAGGGCAGGTTCAATGTTTTCTTTAACCGTGGGAGTATTTCTTCCTCCATTAGATACATCATTTCAAAGGGCACGCCAGGCATAGAAACGATAATAATACCATTTTGTTCAAACCACATGCAGGGAGCTGTACCATTTTTATTTTGTATAACCAAACAACCATCCGGTACGTCGGCTTGCATACTATTAGATTCAATCATTGGTCTGCCCAAACGTTCGAAAATTACTTCAATATGCGCTAAGGTTTCCTCGTCTCGTCTAAAGCCCATTTTAAAATATTTAGCCAGCGTGATCTTGGTAATATCGTCTTTGGTTGGACCCAAACCACCCGTTATAAAAATTACTTTAACACGCTTTTCCGCATGCCCCAGTGCTTCTATAATATGATCTGCATCATCAGAAACAGAAGTGATTTGTTTTACTTTCACACCAATCAAGTTGAGTTGCTGTGCCATCCACGCCGAATT
Organism: Pedobacter sp.; assembly: GCA_025351765.1. GTDB lineage: Bacteria > Bacteroidota > Bacteroidia > Sphingobacteriales > Sphingobacteriaceae > Pedobacter. The sequence goes on along the minus strand of JANXVH010000154.1, from coordinate 26,246 downwards.
TGTATCAACGATCTGACCGATCAGAATCTCATCGCCGATGGTAATTATCTCTGCTAGCATATTGAAGTTATTAGAAACGGGTATAGTAATTTTTCCTCTTACTTAATTTCAAGTCCTGCAAAACTGCGGCCTTAACCTTAATATCAACAGAATAGAACTGATAGGCTCCAAATGGAATCCAGCTCACACTCATATCCCAGCAGTGGAGGTCACGATAAATTGCAAGTGAAGTCTGCGAAAAAGTGCTGGCTTTAAAATCCCATCCAGAGTTAAATTGCACCTTCCAATTCCTGGTAATATTTGCATCACCATTAAAATTTAAGGTATTGGTCACGTTGCTATTTAAACCGGTACGATCTGTTGTATAATTAAAAGTATAGCCGAAGGCAAAATTCCATGGAATGTTAAAGTCAACAAAAGCATTCGGATCCCGGCTTACTTTGGCCAGTTCATCAGATTGTTCTTTAGTCATGGCTCCTTTCTTAGCAATGTCAGTGCGAAGATCAGCCTCATTGAGATTCTTTCTTTTTAGGGCTTCAGGATTTAGACTGTAATCAAATGAGAATCCAAAGTTGGTAAGCCTTGGTAGTTTGCCATTCTGCCAGGTATATCTGTCTTCCAGCAATCTAATAGGCAAACCGTTAGATCCTTTTACTACAACATTATTTACAAGACTGTCTCTTACCTGATAAGGATCTAAAGTTCCATAATAGTTAATCCCTAATTTATCGGTAAACTGAGACCTTCCATTGAAACCCAGTGTAGAGAGTTTGTAGCGCTTAGCAAGCAAGTTGTAACTTCCACTAATCCCAAGCCCCTGTATAATTGGTAATTTCTTCTCACCTTTTCCAGTGGTATCTTTAGGAGATACGATTTTTGCTTCTACGGTGTTGTCTACTCCGAATGATATGGTAGCATTCCTACCCAAACCCGGACCTCCGTATGTTGAACCTTCAAAAATTGAGTAAAGTACTGGCTTTCCATCAGGCCCAAGAACCCGACTTTTATCTGAGTATTTTGCTTCTTTGTAGTATCCGCGTTTAAGATCAGAAAAATCGGGGGTGTACGTCAAACTAGCCCTTGGTGTCATCACATGCCTTAATGCCTTAAAGTTTCCGAACTTGGTGAATTGAGCGGTACTGTAAATCTTTGTTGAAAGTCCCATACCCACATTATATTCGCCATTTCTTTTAAAACCAGGTATAGTATCAGTAATAATAATATCAGAACTATTTACTACCCTTAAATAGGTTTTCTCTATGGACTGAAAATACCACCGCTCCTGATAAGAGGTATTAGCTGTAAAATTGAAGAAAAGTGCAGTAAAAGCCAAACTTACCGGAATTTGATGGCTAATTCCATTCTTGAATTTTTTCAAACTCTCCCGTTTAAACAGTAAATCTTCCCTTGAGGTGATGCTGTTACTTGCCTGCATTGAATAGCCTACGGTTAGTTTCTGATACCATTTTTGTTCTCCCAATCTACTTTTGGAATCAAATGGACTAAAAGTTGGAACGGATAAACTTATATTAGGCAAAGTTAAACTTACAGAACGGGTTGCCGTTTCCTGGTATCCTGAAAAATCTGTAGACAAGTTTATGCCATTATCGAAAACCCGCCCATAGGCAATACTGGAACGTAACGTATTTTTGGCAAATTGGTTATAATCATAACTACTACCACCCGCCGTATTCTGATTGTAAGAACTTGTACCAGCGTCAACAGATGCTGAAAAAGTAGTACCGGGCTTAGCATTCGCATTCTGACTGTGCGTCCACTGTATGTTAAAATCTTTTTTAGGTGCATAACCGGGTGTGCCCTCAAGACCGTACCTGGCATTGGAATACCGTAGGTTGATGTTACCTACATACTTATACCTTTTTATATAATTGGAAAGCAATGAAGCATCATACGATCCGCGCGTATAGATTGTACCCGTCATTTTAGCATCCCAATAATCATTCAGTCCTAAATAATAGCCTCCATCACGCAGAAAAAATCCCCTGGTATAATCTTCTCCCGGACTTGGAAGAATAAATCCAGACGTCTTTTTATTTGGCTTCGGAAAAAATGCAAAGGGAAGCCCGAGAGGCAGCGGTATATCCTCAATCTTTAAATAAACGGGTCCTGTAATAATTTGATGTGCTGTTACGATGCCTTTAGTGATGTAAATACCAAAGTGCGGATGTGGCAAGTTACAGGTACTATAGGTTTGCCCTTTACTGTGTATTTCATCATCTGGCTGCTTCTTGGCTTTCCCTCCAGAAAAGTAGCCTCCTTCCTGCTCGGTAAAAACACCAAAGATGTTTCCTGCACCAGATTTAATGTTATAACGCAAAGAATCTGCCTTTGAAGTCCCCTGGCCTTCCATTTTTAGGATAGGTCTGCCAATATATTTACCTTTTGAATTTGTCCTTCCGCGGGCAAAAACAAGGTTTGTCTTGGTATTAAATTCAATATAATCCGCATCAAGCTCAAAGCCCTGGTAAATTACCCTTGCTTCCCCATATAGATAAACAATCTCTTTTTCTTTATCAACTCTGGTAGAATCTTTTGCTTTATATTCAACCTTTTCTGATGCTACCGTATCTTTTGCCTTACTTTGTGCGTTATTTGTTGGGGATTTTGATTCTGTTTGTATTGGCGCCTGCCTCCTTGTACGGTTACTTGGATCCTGGCGGGCGGCAAATTTAGAGCGAGCAAATACATTATTACCAGTAGAAACCAATAATACAACTAAGCTCAAAAAAATGATATTCAGTAAAAGTTTCAAATTCGTGTGTGAATGTTATTTTTGCATTTATGTTTAATCCAAAACGTTCAAAATTAATGAAAAATATACCATTGCTCAGGCCAAATGTTATTTTGATCATATTTATTTCCGTAGTGATCACTACCATCTCTAGTTATCAAGCCTTTACGCAAGAATATAAAATAAAAACTATTGTGATAGACGCCGGTCACGGAGGTCGTGACGGTAGCACCAGAGGCCTCTATTCTACAGAAAAAGACGTCGCCTTAAAGACGGCTCTTCATCTGGGAGCAGCAATTGAGGCAAATCTTAAAGATATTAAAGTAATTTATACCCGCACAGACGATACTTTTATCCCCCTGTATGAGCGCATTGCCATTGCCAACAATGCTAAAGCTGATCTATTTATTTCTATACATTGTAACGATATGCCCCTAATAGGATCTACAGTTGTTACAGGATACAGAAGAACCAGCAAGGGAAAAAGGGTGCCCAGAACCAGTACAGTGTACAGAAAAAGTACAAGTACAAGAGGTGTTGAAACATTTGTATCAGGTATGGGTAGAGTAAACGAACAGGATGGAGCCATAAAAAGGGAAAACGCCTCCATCTTTCTGGAAGATAATTACAAGGAAAATTATGAGGGTTTTGATCCCAATAACCCTGAAAATTTCATCATCCTTTCTTTAATGAAAAATACTTTTAGAGCCCAAAGTTTAAGACTTGCTAAATTAGTTCAGGATCAATATGTGAATGCACGCCGTATCGATAGAGGTGTTCAGGAAAAAAGCCTTGCTGTATTAGCCCGTGCTGGAATGCCTGCTATACTTACTGAAATTGGCTTCATCAGTAACCCTGATGAAGAGAATTATATGAATTCTGAAGATGGACAAAAAGAAATTATAAACTGTTTGTTGGAAGCCATTAAAAATTATAAAAAAGTTATAGAAGGATAACTGAGCTAGCATGACTAAGAAAAACAGGGTGTTCTCAGTATTATGTCTCTTATTAACACTCCCTTTTTTTTCGTCCGCTCAAGGATATAATGTCCGTACAATAGTAATAGATGCCGGCCACGGTGGAAGTATATGTTGACTTCGATATGCAATTACCAAAAATAAAACAACACAAGGTACCGGGACTTTTGTCGCCGGCTCACACCGTTTAAATGAACAGGATCCAGCAATAAGAGAAAATGAGGATATTAAACTGGAGAAGAACTATAAACAGAATTATAATGGTTACGATCCTAACGATCCTGAAACATTTATTATGCTATCTTTGTTTAAAAATGTATTCCGAGACAAAAGTTTAAAATTGGTGCGCCTTATGAAATCGTAAATCCATATTTAAAGCTGTAAAAAGTTATAAACAAGAAACTGAAACAAATTAGAATGAAGATCGCAAATGAAACCAAAGTAGGCATTTTAGCTGCCTTTTCTATAGCCCTTTTAATCGTAGGGTATAATTTTTTGAAAGGTAACGCCATATTTTCCAGCGAGACAATCTTATATGCAAAATATTCGCATGTTGACGGTCTTGGCGTTTCAAAGCCGGTTCTTATTAATGGCTTTCAAATAGGCCGTGTAGATAAATTACAACTTCAGCCTGATGGATCTATTCTGGCCACGCTTAAAATAAAGGGTAAATACGAGATCCCTAAAAATAGTATTGCAAAACTGGAAAGCACTGATCTTTTAGGTAGTAAGGCCATAGTAATGGCACTGGGTACAGGAAGCAACTTCGCTGAAGATGGGGATACTTTAAACGCCAACGTTGCTAAAGGCCTTTTGGAAACTGTTGAGCCAGTACAGAAAAAAGCCGAATTAATTATCGCGAAAATGGACTCCATTCTAACTAGCGTAAATACGATCCTTAATCCTAATTTTCAAAAGAACGTAGACAAGAGCTTTAATAGCATTGCATCTACCCTTGCATCATTGGAAGCAACCTCTAAAAAAGTAGATAATCTTGTAGGATCAGAAGGGTCTAGAATTTCTTCCATCCTCTCTAACGTTGAAGCCATTTCTGCTAACTTTAAACAAAACAATCAAAAAATCAACTCCATACTTAATAATATCAACACCATTACCGATCAGGTTGCAGCCGCTAACTTTAAAAAAACCATCGATAATGCCAATAAAGCTGTAGCAGATCTTCAAACAATTGTATCGAAAGTTAACAACGGACAGGGAAGTCTTGGCCAGTTGGTAAACGATACCAAGATGTACAACAACCTCAACAATGCCTCCAAAAATCTTGACAACCTAATTATAGATTTGAAAGAGAACCCCAAACGTTATGTACACTTTTCAGTATTTGGCGGAGGAAATAAGAAAGATAAATAGTTAAATCTCGTAGGTGATGCCTTCCAAGGCAAGTTCCGTATTTTGAAATACCGTCTTCGCCTCTTCAAGCAAAGGAAGAAGTGCCTTGTAACGGGAAGAGAAGTGACCGATCAGTAGTTTCTTCGCATTTGTAATTAGCGCAACCTGAGCAGCCTGTAAAGCGGTAGTATGGTGGGTTTGATTGGCTCTATCCAGCATCTCATGTAAAAATGTTGCTTCATGATAAAGCAAATCGCAGTTCTGAATACTGGCGAAATATCGTCCTTCAAATAAGGTATCGGAACAATACGCATAGACTTTTGGTAAAGTTGGATCTGTTGTATAATCTTTATTCAATATAATCTTCCCACCTGGCAGATTAAGATCTGCCCCTCTTTTTAACAACGGATAGTATTCAATTCCTATGTTATCTTCCTCAAGCTTTTCTACAATCAATTTACGCATCCTTGGCTTTTGGCTAAACTTAAAACCTGTACAGGGTATCCGGTGATTAAGCACCACAGTTTCAACCTTCACATCAGCATTCTCATAGATCAATACAGACTCAGTTGCCTCAATGGCTGTAAATTCAATTGGGTACCTTAAAAAGGTTTCTGAGTGTTTAAACTGTAATGCCAGTATTTCTTGCAAAGCGTTGGGCGCAAATATTTTAATTGGCTTTATCCGGCCATTTAAATGCAGACTGGATAGCAAACCTATCAAGCCAAAGTAGTGGTCGCCATGCAGATGACTGATAAAAATATAATCTATTTTATTTGCTTTGAAACCAAATCTGATCAGCTGCTGCTGAGTCCCCTCACCACAATCAATCAGATAAAATTTCTCGTTGCAATTGAGGAGTTGAGAGGTAGGATTTCTATTGTAAACCGGGGTTGCAGAACTGCTTCCCAGTATCGTAACCTCAAGTTTCATTTAGTCTCTTTCTACTCCACCCAACAATTCTTTCTCTATCTCGTCCATAAATATCAGGTCTGTGGCTTCTTCCAGCTTTGTAACGATGGTAAGCGATTGATCCAGGTTGGACATTTCTAGTATTTTAGATACTACTGGATTTATTCCTGTAACAATAAATAGCCCGTTTGCATTCTTACAAAGCCTATTACCTACCAGTAAACTGCTCAGGTCCTGAGAATCTTCGCATTGCTTTACCGAAGAAAGATCCAGCACGATATTACAGTAACCCTCTGCATTCAATAATATGAATTCAGATTTAAGCTTAGGCGTATTATCATGAGTGAATTTTGATTCCTTAAGCTTTATAACAACATATTTTTCGTGTTTGTCTACTGAAAATTTCATAGTATCATATATTAGTTAGGAATGCGAAAGTAGCGAATTAATCCCGTTAACAACGTTATTCTCTATTCTGTTTAATACATCTACACGCTCATTTTTCACAAACTTATCCCCAGTAATCTGCTCATAAAGTTCTATATAACGATCTGATATTGAATCTACACGCTCCTTATCCATAATTGGAACCGTTTGCCCGTCTTTGCCTTGAAAACCGTTTTCAATCAGCCATTTTCTAACGAATTCCTTAGACAATTGCTTTTGAGGCTCGTCTGCGTCCTGTCTTTCTTCATATCCCTCGGCATAGAAGTACCTTGAAGAGTCGGGTGTATGAATCTCGTCAATCAAATAGATAACCTCACCAACTTTGCCAAATTCATACTTGGTATCAACCAATATTAAGCCTCGCGCTGCGGCCATTTCTGTACCTCGCTTAAACAAAGCCTGGGTATAGTTCTCAAGCTGGGTATAGTCTACCAAAGAAACTATTCCTTTTGCCAGAATATCTTCCTTTGAAATATCTTCATCATGCCCAACTGAAGCCTTTGTGGTTGGTGTTATGATTGGCTCAGGTAATAGATCATTTTCTTTTAAACCATCTGGCAGGGAAACACCACAAACACTTCGTCTACCCGCGCTGTACTCCCTCCATGCATGACCTGCTAAATAGCCCCTTATTACCATTTCTACTTTAAATGGCTCACAAATTCTTCCAATAGTTACCATCTCGTCCGGAACATCCAGAACCCAGTTAGGAACAATATCTTTGGTTGAAGCAAGGAACTTAGCCGCAATTTGATTCAAAACCTGACCCTTAAATGGAATAGCTTCTGGCAAAACCACGTCGAAGGCAGAGATCCTGTCTGTTACCACCATGGCCAAATACTGGTCATTTATGGTGTAAACATCCCTTACCTTACCTTTATAATAATTAGATTGCTTGGGAAAGCTAAAATGAGTTTCTTTTATCGCTGTCATGTTAATAGCAAAAAGCTTTAATAATGTATTATTGTATATCTCCGTAGGCCTTCAATATCCGCTTTACCAGTTTATGTCTCACTACGTCTTCTCCTGTCAGGTAAATGATTTCGATGCCTGGTATATCCTCCAGTATACGTAAGGCGTTGTGCAAGCCAGACATTTGCTTTTTTGGAAGATCTATTTGGGTAACATCACCGGTAACAATAAACTTTGCCGATGGCCCCATCCTTGTCAGGAACATTTTCAACTGCAAATCTGTAGAATTTTGCGCTTCATCCAGAATTACATAACAGTTATCCAAAGTCCTTCCACGCATAAATGCCAGCGGTGCAATTTCAATAGTTCGGTTTTCAATGTATAGCTTCAACTTTTCCGCAGGGATCATATCGTCAAGTGCGTCATACAACGGGCGCAAATAAGGATCTACTTTTTCTTTCAAATCTCCAGGAAGAAAGCCCAGATTTTCACCAGCCTCAACAGCTGGTCTGGTTAATATGATTCTTTTTATTTCTTTGTTCTTTAATGCACGTACTGCAAGCGCAACAGCTGTATAGGTTTTACCCGTACCGGCCGGACCGATGGCAAATAAAACATCATTCTTATTGATGCTATCTACCATTCTGCGTTGATTGGCTGTCCGGGCTTTAATCATCAAACCGTTTGTTCCGAATACAATAACTTCGCCACCACCGCCCTGTCCTGCAGGCTTTTCGGTTGTCGATGCATCATCGGCAGACTTCGCTTTTCTTGAGCTTAAAATACCTTCCACGTCATTGGCTGTTAACGCACTGTATTTTTCCAGGTGACTGGTGATTTGGTTATACTTATTCTCGAATAAACTAAGCTCTTGTTCTTCGCCAAGCACCTTAACCTCATTACCCCTTGCAACAATCTTCAATTTTGGAAAAGCATTTTTAATGATCTCATAATGCTCATTATTAGCACCCCAAAATTGTACCGGATCTACCGATTCTAATATTAATTTTAGTTCGTTCAAAATATTGTTTTTTTTAAGAAGTGGATATTTTGATATAAAAGTTGAATATTTGTAAGCGGCTCACCGCCTACGCAAGATTAAGAATAAATATTCAATTTTTAATGGCCATTATTACATTAACAACAGATTTAGGCTCGAAAGATTTCTATCAGGCTGCCCTTAAAGGCAGTATCCTGAGTATCCTACCTACAGCAAACATTGTTGATGTAACACACGAAGTACCTTCATTTAATATATCCTATGCAGCGTTTATTTTAAAGAACGTGTATCCCTATTTTCCTAAAGGTACTGTACACCTTATCGGTATTGATTCTGTATTTAGCGAGAATACTAAATATCTGGCCTTGAAATACCAGGACCATTTCTTTGTGGGTGCTGATAACGGAATCTTCTCCCTGTTATTTGAAGAAGCACCAGACGAAATTGTAGAACTTAATATTATGCAAGACCTGAAATATCTGCATTTCCCGCTAGTTGACATTTTTGTAAAAGCAGCAGTCCATCTGGCTAAAGGCGCAAAACTAAAGGAGATAGGTGTGCCTACAGAAAGTGTAGAACAACGTATGCTGCTCAATCCGGTCATAGAAAGAGATATCATCCGCGGAAGCGTGATTTACATCGATACGTTCTGTAATGTGATCACTAACATCACTAAAGCACTGTTTACCAAAATACAGAGAAACAGAGATTTTACCCTTTACTTTAGAAAGAGCGAAACCATTACGCAGCTAAGTTGGCATTACAACGAAGTCCAGGAAGGCGAAAAACTTTGTTTATTTGGAATAAGCAACCATCTTGAAATCGCTATTAACAAGGGCAAAGCTAGCGGACTGCTCGGATTGCACCTTAATGATATTATTCGTGTGGAGTTTCATCCTTAGGGCATAAAGTTTGCTATCTAAATTACAGCCTAACATTAACAAAATTATAATGCCTTTAAAATCAACAATTCTATTCTTGTTTCTCGCATTTGCGTTTAATGCAAATGCAATAGCCATGCAAGCAGACACCAGCGCTTATCAAACACAGCGGTTAAAAATTAATGCATTACTAAACCAGCGAAGCATTCGATTTGGACAGTACGATCAAAGTCTTAATGCAAAAACCGGCATATTTGGATTTCAAACTAAAGGCGACATCAAGAACTCTAATGAAATATTGAGGCAAGTTGTCTTAAACGACAACAATATTTTTAAGGAGCTAAAAATCTTGATGGATTATAAAGATGAGGAAGTTAAGCAAGCTAAAAACACTGCAACTGCTGTAAATAACAGAATGCTGAATTATATGCAGTCCATTAAAAAACTGCAGGATCAAAATCAACGGCTAACTAAAGAAACCTCAGGCTCAACTTTGGGCGTTTTCTCAAACATCATTATACTACTACTTATTCTAGCCTTGGCAGGAACTTACATTTTCTTTCAAAATAAGCTAAAGCACTCTAATCCTATAAAATAAAAAAAGCGTATTCATCTTGCTTAAACAGCTCAATGAATACGCCTTAAATCGAATTTTATTTAGTAAAATGATCTATGATAAGGTTTGCTAATTCAGTTCCAATCCTTTCTTGAGCTTCATTTGTAGCAGCTCCTATATGTGGGGTTAAGGAGATTTTAGGATGCTGTAAAATTTCAGCCAATGGTGTTGGCTCATTATCAAACACATCTAAACCTGCAAAAGAAAGCTTTCCGCTATCAAGTGCAGCAATTAGGGCCTTTTCATCAATTGTTCCTCCTCTTGAACAGTTAACTACACCAACACCGTTCTTCATTTTAGCAAATTCCTCTGCCCCTAAAATAGGTTTATCAGAAAAAGGAGTATGCAAGCTGAAGAAATCACTGTTACTAATCACCTCGTCAAGAGAAACAGTTTTAATAGGAATATCAACCTTTATCCCGCCTTGCAGATTTAAAGTAAGGTTGCCTTCAAAAGGATGAAGGTCATAAGCTAAAACATTCATTCCTAAACCTAAGGCTACGGTAGCGGTTTCTCTACCAATTCTACCAAACCCAATTATACCTATTGTCTTACCTCTAAGTTCAACCCCTTTAGCGTAAGCCTTTTTAAGTCCGTTAAATTTAGTGGCACCTTCAACAGGCATTTTCCTGTTCGAGTCCTGCAGAAACCGAACACCTGTAAACAGGTGTGCAAAAACCAATTCTGCAACAGACAACGATGAAGCTGCGGGAGTATTCACAACAGAAACGCCTTTACTGCGGGCATAATCAACATCAATATTATCCATTCCTACCCCACCCCTACCTATTAATTTAATATTTGGGCACTGGTCTATTGTTTCTTTACGGAGCTGAGTTGCACTTCTTACAGTGATCGCATCGTAATTTTGTAGTGCTTCCACTAGTTTATCCTGGGGCACAGTTTCGGTATCCACAACAAAACCAGCCTGCTCTAATAAAGCTTTACCGATAGGATCTATCCCATCGTTTGCAAGTATCTTAATCATCAATTTATTTATTATTGTTGTTTTTCAGCAAAAATCTGCATTAATTCAATTAAGGCATGTACACTTGTAATTGGAAGCGCATTGTATATAGAAGCCCTAAAGCCACCTACACTTCTATGGCCTTTGATACCTTCAATCCCATTTTCTTCAGCGTATTTTAAGAACGGCTTTTCATGCTCAGGATTCTCCATTACAAAGCAAACGTTCATTTTTGACCTGTCTTCAACAGCACAAGTACCTTTAAACAATGGGTTCCTGTCAATCTCGGCATAAAGTGCACGTGCCTTGGCAGTATTTTCTTTTTCAATTTCAGCTACACCACCCTTAGCTTTTAACCAGCGAAGGTTAAGCATTGCGGTATATATTGAAAAAACCGGAGGTGTATTATACATAGATCCACCGTCTATCTGAACCTTATAATCTAACATAGAAGGAATCTTTCTTCCACTCTTTCCAAGGATCTCATCTTTAACAATAACCACTGTTAAACCTGCCGGACCAATGTTTTTCTGTGCACCTGCGTAGATAAGATCGAACTGACTTACGTCAATTACTCTGCTCATAATATCAGATGACATATCGCAAACTACTGGTATTGAAGTTTTAGGAAGGTTGAAAAGCTCTGTTCCATAGATCGTATTGTTTGATGTAAAATGGAAATAAGCACTGTCTTCTGGAATAGTATAGTCCTTAGGAATAAAGGTAAAGTTAGCATCCTTGGATGACGCTACAATATTTGCTTTTCCAAAAAAAGCAACCTCTTTAATTGCTTTATTTGCCCAAACACCAGTTTCCAGGTAACTCGCTGTTTGCCCTTCCGGTAATAAGTTCATAGGAACCATTGCAAATTGCAAACTTGCACCGCCTTGCAGTAAAAGAACAGAATATCCTTCTGGTACATTCATAAGTTCTTTAATAAGCCTTGTGGTCTCTTCAACCACACCCTCAAACTCTGGCGTACGGTGCGAAATTTCTAAAATGGATAAGCCGTCCTTAAAATCTAAAACTGCTTGTGATGCTTGTTTAAATACTTCCTGTGGTAAAATACAGGGGCCTGCGCCAAAATTATGTCTCATTTTAACTATTTGTTTATTACCGGTAAATGTAACAGTTTTATATTATTTATCATTTCGAATTCTTGAACTTTATGATCAATTTTAAGTTCAGCTGTCGTCCGGTAAGGTAATTCGGAATGGCGTATTGTACGTTATTCACATCCTTTAGCCACAGGTATGACACTGTATTATTTATATTAAGCAAATTAAATACCTCAGCATGTACAGAAAATGAACTAAAATATTTATCAAGAAACCTTGCCCTACGTTTCACGGCATCATCTAAAAAATCTTTTGAAAAGCCTATGTCAACTCGCTTATAAGCTGGAATGTTGAAATCATCAGAATACCTTTGCAGCAAAGGGGCACCCACGGGTAGCCTTGAACCATATAACATATTCAGGTGGACTTTATAAGTGGGACTATTCAGCAGCCTGTCCTGAAAATATACAGAAAAATTTACCCGTTGATCTGTAGGACGCTTCAGGTAACCTATGCCATCGCCCTTAATATCTTGATTGGATTTCATCAGCGAAATCCTGAAATAAGACAAAAGATCTTTAACAAACTCGCCCCCTATACTAAAATCGGCACCATAAATATAGCCCTTAGCCATATCGCCCGCTAAATATTTGATACGCACATTGTCCATCATATAGGGAATCAACCTATCTTGATACTTAAAGTATCCTTCTGAAGTAAACTTTAATCTGGTTCCTAACCCATCAAATGCATAATCAATTCCAAAAGAAGTATTATAAGAACGCTGCGCCTTTTGCCTTTTATTCAATGTGCCGTCAAAGGCCCTAATGCTTCTATAGTCTGGCGCTTGCTGATAGACACCCGCAGTAAACCTGATGATCTTGTTATTGTTTAATGGCCTGTATGCCAAAAGCATCCTGGGGCTTAACAAGAGCTGCCCGCTCAAACTGTTGTAACTCGTTCTCACACCCAATTGCAAATCTGAATTTGTACTCAGGGTGTAGCTATCTTGCACATAGGCGGTCAGGTAATTAATTGATAAATTATTTTCTACGCTTATTGCATTGTCCTGATAGAAATTCTTAATTCCTTCTATAATATATCCGGCTGAGTCTATCAGGCTGTACTCATTTAAGTTATCAACGTAATTTTTGTGTTCAAAACGTGCTCCTAGTGAGAAGGTATGATTGCTATAAACCTGATCAATTTTAATGCTTGAACTGAAACTCTTTGAGGCAAGACTATTTCTTGCATAATTCAAATAACCCCCTAGTCCACGGTTTGTACGGATGATTCCAAAATTCCCTCCCGAAAAGCTATTGCTTAATTCGTCAAAAATATAACTTCCTTCAATATCAATTTTTTCACTCTCCAGTATACTGAAATAACTGTTTATCCATTTTATAACCAAATTGGATTTGGGAAAATATGTAGCCGTAATAGCGCCCCCTGCGGTATTATAGTCGTCAATCTCTTTACCGCTGTATTCTGTTTGTAAACGCAGGTGGGTACTTAACGTTCCAAATTGGGTTTCCCTACTCTCGGGAAGTAATTTAAACACCCCGCTGTTGATACTGCCCAGAAAACTGAGACTGAACTTGTGCGACAAGCTTTGTGAAAACACCAACTGAAAGTCTTTAAAGCTTGGTGTATAACTTCCTTTATTGTCCTGCGTATTTAAAATGCTGCCATTATTTTTATAACGGATCCCTGCCAAAAGATAAGTATTGGCTCCAAAGATTTTAGAACTTATAGCTCCTCCCATCAATCCAATATTGATCAGTTGCTGACTGCTGTCTGGCTTGTTGTACTTTACATCCAGAACGGACGAGAGCTTATCGCCATACCTCGACTCAAAACCCCCTGCAGAGAATTTTGCTGAGCTCAGTAAATCGCTGTTGATAAAACTTAAGCCCTCTTGCTGTCCGTTTCTAATCAATACTGGTCTGCTAATCTCTACATCGTTTACATACATCAGGTTCTCATCAAAATTCCCTCCCCTTACGCTATACTGAGAACTCAATTCATTGTTAGTAGATACGCCTGGAAGCGTTTTCAGTATCACCTCGAAATTTCCTGATACTGATGGCATCGCGGCAACTTCGTTAACATTGATCAGAATACTGTTACTGAGTTGATTTTGCTTATTGGTTACGGTAACCTGTTCCAACTCATTAATGTTGATATTCATTACCATATTTTGAACTATCCTGCCTGCTTTATTCCGATTTACCTCAATCAAAATTGGTTTGTAACCAAGTAAGGTGTACTTAAGCGTAAAGGAAGTAGTGGTGGAATATATACTGTAATTTCCTTTGTCGTTTGAAATACTATTTTGACTTTGCCCCAAAACAGTTATGGTAACTTTAGGTAAAGGAACATTTAAACTATCGGTTACCAAGCCTGTAACTTTTACCAAAGGCTGTGCGCTTACGTAGGTAAGTCCACACAAAAGCGCCAAAAGCAACAAGCGTAATTTAAGCATTGGCTTAAGATCTGGTCAATATTCCGGCGTCATGGTTTTTTAACAGGGAGATCATCTCAATAGGAGATGGTGCGGCAAATATTGCATTACCGGCCACAAAGACATCAGCCCCTGCATTAACCAATTCGCCAATATTATTTAAACCAACGCCACCATCAACTTCTATCCGCAATGAAGGATTAATTAATGCAGCTAAAGCTTTAAGTTCTTTTACTTTGCTTAGTGTATTGGGAATGAATTTCTGACCGCCAAATCCCGGATTAACAGACATGACCAGCACCATATCCAAATCAATCAATATATCTTTTAGCAACAAAACTGGTGTGTGTGGATTTAATGCTACGCATGCCTTACAGCCTGCTGCATGAATATTTTGAACTACCCTGTGCAAATGTATACAAGCTTCATAATGCACGGTAATTACTGCGGCGCCTGCTTCAGCAAAACGATCAATATATAGTTCTGGCTTAACAATCATTAAATGTACATCCAATGGCTTTGTGGCATGGGCTTTTAAAACTTCCATTACCGGAAAACCAAAGGAAATATTTGGCACAAAAGTACCATCCATAATATCAACATGAAACCAGTCTGCCTCGCTTAAGTTGATCATCTCAATATCGCGCTGCAGGTTACCAAAATCAGCAGAAAGAACAGAAGGAGCTATGAGGTGTTTCATGACAGGCATTTTTTTTAGATGTTATTGTGCAAGTAAATATAATTTATTTAACCCGGTTTAAATAAAAAAACCCCGCAAAATGCGGGGTAGTTTATATTTGGAAACCTTAATAATTTGACAAGGGTTTAATTTGCAGCAGGTGCGTTTTCTGGTCTTGGTGGACGAGGCAATAAGGCTTTTCTAGAAAGTTTCATTTTACCTTGTTTGTCAATATCTAGCAGTTTAACCTGAATTTTATCACCTTCTTTAAGCACACCATCCATAGTCTCTAAACGTTCCCATGCAATCTCAGAAATATGTAATAATCCGTCCTTACCTGGCATAATTTCTACAAATGCACCAAATGGCATAATAGATTTCACCTTACCATCATAAGTTGCACCTATATCCGGTTTAGCGGCAATGGCATTGATACGTGTAACTGCAGCATCAATAGCAGCTTTATTATCAGCAAAAATCTCAATGATACCCTTGTTACCAACCTCTTCAATAGAGATAGACGCACCAGTTTCACGTTGCATTTCCTGAATAATTTTACCGCCGGGCCCTATTACTGCACCAATAAATTCTTTATCAATACTTAATGATACGATGCGAGGTGCGTGATCTTTATAATCCTCACGAGGCGCAGCCATAGTTTTCTTCATCTCGTTTAGGATGTGTAAACGAGCTTCTTTAGCCTGGATAAGCGCGTTTGTAAGCACTTCCCACTTCAAACCGTTAATTTTTAAGTCCATCTGGCAAGCAACAATACCTTTTTCAGTACCTGTTACCTTAAAATCCATATCTCCTAAGTGATCTTCATCACCTAAAATATCTGAAAGGATAGCATATTTACCGGTTTTTTCATCAGTAATCAATCCCATAGCAATACCCGAAACCGGTGCTTTGATTTTGATACCTGCATCCATAAGTGCTAATGTACCCGCACAAACAGTTGCCATTGATGAAGATCCATTTGATTCTAAAATATCAGAAACAATACGGATAGTATAAGGATTTTCTTCTAAGCCGGGTAATACCTTCTTTAATGAACGCATTGCCAGGTTACCATGACCAATCTCACGACGACCAGCTCCTCTATTCGGACGAACCTCACCAGTTGAGAAACCAGGGAAATTGTAGTGTAGTAAAAATTTGTTGTAACCATTAACAAAAGCACCATCAATCATCTGCTCATCGTCTTTAGAACCTAAAGTAACAGTAGTTAAAGCCTGAGTTTCACCACGGGTAAATACAGCAGAACCGTGAGCTGAAGGCAAATAACCCACTTCACTCCAGATAGGACGTACAGTACGTACATCACGACCGTCTAAACGAATTCCTTCATCTAAAACTAGGTTACGGATGGCATCATATTGTACATCATGGAAATATTTCTTAGAAAGGAAACCCGTTACATCGTCAACACCTTCACCTAAAGTAGCAATGAAGTCCATCAACACGGCACCAAATGCATCACCACGCTCACCTTTACTGGTGTTGCTTTTAGCAATTGCATATACCTTATCATAAGTAGCGGCATAAACCTTCTCTTTCAATTCAGGATTACTGTCTTCATGAGAATAAGTACGCTTAACCGTTTTACCAACCAATTCAGCCAGTTCTTTCTGTGCCTGCACTTGTATGATGATTGCCTTGTGTGCAAATTCAATCGCCTCAACCATTTCAGTTTCAGAGATCTCATCGCATTCACCTTCAACCATTACAATGTCGTTTTCAGTACCTGCTACTAAAAACTCCATGTCGGCACGTTCAAGATCGCTTAGATAAGGATTAATTACAAACTTACCGTCAATTCTAGCAACACGAACTTCTGATATTGGCCCGTTAAAAGGAATATCAGAAACTGCAATAGCAGCCGAAGCAGCTAAACCCGCTAAACAGTCTGGCATTATATTTTTATCAGATGAGATCAATGAGATCATTACCTGAGTATCAGAGTGATAATCTTCTGGGAACATCGGACGTAAAGCACGATCCACCAAACGAGAGATCAATACCTCATAATCAGATAATCTAGCCTCACGGCGAAGGAAACCACCTGGAATACGGCCTGCGGCAGCGTATTTCTCTTGGTAATCAACCGACAATGGTAAAAAATCAACACCTGATTTTGCACCTACCGAAGAAACTACTGTGGCCAAAAGCATGGTATCACCCATTCTAACCACTACAGAACCATCAGCTTGTTTAGCTAACTTACCTGTTTCAATTTCAATTGTTCTTCCATCGCCCAGATCGAACGATTTTTTTATTACATTCATTTATAATTAATTGTGGTGCGTTTTCCTCTTTCTACACACCGGATTTATATATACTTTTTTACTTTTCAAAGTAAAAAAGCCATCCTTAAAGAATGGCTTTTCTTGATATAAGTACGCCTATTTGCTGTCTTTTGAACCAACAGGTTTAATGATATCCCTTAAACCAAGGTTTTTGATGATGGCACGGTAACGCTCAATATCTTTCTTAAATAGGTAGGCCAAAATACCGCGGCGTTTACCTACTAATTTTTGTAGTGATAACTGGGTAGAGAAATCTTTACGATTTTTCTTTAAATGCTCTGTTAAGTGCGCAATACGATAGGTAAATAACGCTACCTGACCTTCTGCAGAACCCGTGTTAGTCTCTACTTCGCCGTGTTTTTGGAAGATTTCGGCTTTCTTTTCTTTACTTAAATACATTCTTGAATGATACTAAAGTGTGTATGGATTAATTAATTAGTGCAAAGATACTGTAAGTTTTAAAGATTAACAACACTGCACATGATTGAATTTTGTTTTAAGTTTGTAAGGACAACTCCCCTATTTATGGAAAAAACGCAATACAGCATATTTGAAAGTGAATTAAAGGTAAGACCAGACGATATTGACATGTTTAACCATGTTCACAACAGCAAATATTTTGATTATGTACTGGCCGCCCGCTACGATCAAATGGCAGAGTTTTACAAAATGCCTATGGAATCCTTTTTAAATAGTGGATTTGGATGGGTAGTACGTACTGCGCTGGTTGATTTTAAACGCCCACTCCTACTGGGCGATATAATTGCCATACGCACAGGAATTTTAACCATCAATGAAAAGGGTTGCCGTGTTCAATTTGAAATAGAAAACAAACGGACTGGAAAGATCGCCGCGGATGGCTGGTTCGACTATGTGATGATTGACACTACTACAGGTAAAGGTTGCAAGGTTAATGATGAAATGATTCTTGCGTATAGCATTTAATTTAATAAGCACTAAGGTTGAACTCGGTAAGCCAGAGGGAAGGATTCGTAATGCGTGCGCCATGAGTGCGCAGTGAGTCCGCCCTGAGTCCGCCTTTTTCCAGTAAAAAGGCGGACTCAGGGCGCATGCGGTGCTGACGGACTGCGCACGCGGCCAAACCACAACCCTACTGCAACCTAAATGAAACCCTAATCTTAACTGATCCTTATTCAAGCTCGAACATAATTTTAATTAAATTAGCGGCAAGTAGTTACCTCCGCTGGCATACCTATTGGCGAAGCACTTCAATTTAGGCCCTACAGGAGTTTTCATTGCAATTCCTGTGGCAGAATTGGGTATATCCTTTGCAGGCTTTATTCTATTTAAGCGGGGTAAATGGAAAACAATTAAGGTTTAATAGCGGCCGCTTTAATACCTGGAACAAACTTTAATCCAGGAGTTAGCCAATGTAAGAGCATTACCCTGGAATAGCGGTAATTTATGGGCGAAAATAAAAATACGCCACCAATAAGAATGCCAACATAAGCCCACAAGTTATCGTACGTTAAAGCAACGCCTAATAGGTAAGCTGCAACGCTAACACCAATCATTTCTGCAACATTCATTGCATAGCTGATAAACATAGCCACATAAAAAAACCCGGGTTCACGCTCGAAGCGCAGGTTGCAATACCCACAATACTCGTTGGTAACCTGCCCTTTAAACGAATAAATTGGCCCGGAAAAGATAGCACCGGTTCTGCATCTTGGGCATTTACATTGAACTATTGCTTGTAATTTCGATGTATCTTTCATGACAATGACTGTATTTTTATCTTGAGCTATCATTGTACAAAATTACGACTAACTTCACCTTTATTTTATGATTTAGATCATACTTTTAATTTTTTAATTGGGTTTGTTTAATTTTTTAATTGGGTTTGCAAGATCATTATGCTTTATAATTTTACCTTTTATAAGTTTAAAGGAGCTGCTGCCAGAAAGCTTTTTGATTAACCTGATTACTGTTTCTACACGCAGTCCGCTCATGTCTGCCATCTGCTGCTCCTTTGTGGTATAGCCTTACTTTAAACTGATGTGCTGTTAGGTATTTAATATTCATAATTAATGTGCTGTCTGGTATGTTACAAGTTAAGGATCGCATTGAAAAAATACCCAATAAGTGGTATTTTTTCAATGCTAATTTTAATTAACTTTACATAAACCAAATACAACTAAAAATATTAAATATGAAACAAAACTTCAGTAACTTGTTGAAAGTATTGATTTTAACAGGCTTCAGTTTCTACGCTAAACAGTCGCTCGCACAGGATAGCAAATCGGGTACGGTTTTTAAAAATCAAGTTAAAATGAATGTTGCTGCGTTGGTGTTAAAGAATTTTTCTTTCCAGTATCAGCGTGAAGTTGCCAATAAAATTGCTGTTGGTTTAGGTGTGCGATTTGCGCCAGAGTCTACCCTTCCTTTTCAAGGACAAATAGAAAGCCTGGTAAATAATCAACAAGCATATAGCAGGATCAAGAATTTTAAGACGGGAAACTTTGCAATTACACCAGAGGTGAGATTTTATCTTGGTAAGCAAGCATTTAAAGGATTCTATCTTGCTCCTTTTGCCAGTTTTTCAAACTTTAATGCATCGGGACCTTTCCTTTTTCAGAGTACTCAAGGAGATCTGGAGATGCCGCTAAAGGGTAATATTAAAACTGTAACAGGGGGTTTATACATCGGCTCTGAATTCAATCTGGCCAAGAGAATTGGGCTTGATGTTTTCATCGGACCAAATTATGGAAGTTTGTCTGGAACTATAGCCGGCACAAAAACATTGAACAATGATGAGCAAAATGGCTTAAGGAATGGCTTGAACGATTTGGAAAAAATCCCTATGATTGACACCAAATATACTGTAACCGGAGATGGCGCCAGTGTTGACCTTGATGGCAACTGGCCGGGCCTAAGGGGCGGTATAAGTGTTTCTTTTAAATTTTAATTAAAGAACAGGGCTAGCCTATCGTTTCTTTAAGCAACTTGGTATAAAAATCATTCAGTTTCATATCCATAGCAGCTACTTGCTGGGGTATGAAACTTGTAGCAGTTTGACCAGGTATGGTATTAATTTCAATAAAATAGAAGTCGCCTTCATCACCCGTTAGTATAAAATCTATCCTAACCACTCCCCTGCAATTCAACTTTATATATATCTCTTTAGCTATTACTTCAATCCTATCCCGGGTTTCTGACCGGATCTGCGCTGGGGTAGTTTCTATTGCAACACCTGGAGTATATTTTGCTTCGAAATCAAAGAATTCCTTAGCCGTTTGAACTTCTGTGGCGGGTAGTACATTTATATCTCCATCTAATTTAACTACCCCAACGGTAAACTCGCGACCAGATATAAACTCTTCGATCAATAGCTGACTATCTTCCTTAAATGCTTTATCAACAGCTATTTCCAGATCATCAACATTATTAACTTTGCTCATTCCTATACTGCTGCCACCATTATTTGGCTTAACGAAATATGGAAGTTTTAACGCTGTTTTAATGCTTTCAAGATCAAAAGGAGTGTCTTTAAAGATTTGAACTGATTTGGCAACATGAAGGCCCTTTATATCCTGAACTATCGCCTTTGTATAGCCCTTATTCATAGTAATTGCCGAAGTGAGCGCATCACACGTGGTATACGGAAGACCAATCATGTCAAAATATCCCTGTAGTTTTCCATCCTCGCCCGGAGCGCCATGGATAGCTATAAATACACCATCAAACTTTATCTTTTTTCCGCCCATAGTTAGCGAAAAATCATTACGATCTACCTCGATCTTTACTGAATCTGCAGGTTCATAAAACCAGCTCTGTTGTGTAAGCATGATCTTGTAAACGTCAAACTTATCATGATCCAGGTTTTGAGCAATGGTAGCTGCACTTTTTACCGATACAACCCACTCTCCAGTAGTGCCACCAGTTAATAATGCTATCGTTTTTTTCATAATCACAAATATAAATTAGTTGGTGCAGATGTTATTTTAATTCCAATAAAATATTTTTTTAGCCTAAATTTGAGGCTTATACCTTGAGAAAATAAAACACGATGCCCAAATTCATATCCTATCTTAAAACTAAATCCTTCAGGTCAAATCTAATAGCAGCAGTAATTACTGTTGCAGTGATTTTATTTGTTGCGTTTTACAGTTTAAGGTATTATACCAAACATGGTCAGGGGTTAAACGTACCTGCATTAAAAGGATTGGCCTTTACTCAGGCCATAAGCAAACTGGAAGCATTGGGTTTACGTTATGAAGTGGATTCTGTTTACATTATGGATACACCTCCAGGCACGGTGATAGATCAGGATCCAAATGCCAATACCTATGTAAAAGATAACCGTACTATTTATCTTACGATTAGTATGAATACCGCCCCTAATGTTAAATTTCCAGATATTGATTCTAAACCTTTTACTCAGGCTCAAGCTATTATAGAAAGTTTTGGACTGAAGCTTGGCGATACCACCTACAAATCTGACGTTGCCAGGGATGTTGTTTTACAGGTTTCCTTTGGCGGACAGTCCCTTACCGTAGGTCAGCTTATACCAAAAGGATCAAGAATAGATTTAGTGCTTGGAGATGGGAAAGGAAATGAAGAGGTTGATATCCCCACCTTGATTGGTCTGACCAAAGATGAGGCACTTTTTGCCTTAAGAAATGGTGCCATGCTTAACCTGGGGATGGTTACCTGGGAGGGTGTGATAACAGATTCGACTTCGGCAGTTATTGTAAAACAAGAACCATTTGCCACAGACTCAGTTACTAAAGTAAAAATTGGTACACCTGTTAACATTACTTTATCAAATCAAAAACAATAACGCGCATATTTTATGGCAGAAGAGCAAAAGAAAAGTAAGACTTCAAAAGCAAAAGTAATACTTGCTTTACTAATGGCAATTTTATTAGTTGGCGGATACTATGGTATTAAATTTTACTCCGTTTATTTTTCACCCAATACAACAGGTAAGGAAAAGTACTTATATGTTAGAACAGGTTACAATATGGACGATCTGATCAAAGAGCTCACAATAAAAGACATATTAGCTGATGTAGGAACGTTTATGCAGGCTTCTGTAAAAATGGGTTTGGCTAAATCTTTAAAGCCAGGAAGATATGGCATCAAAAAAGGCATGAATAACCGCAGCTTGATCAACATGCTGAAGGCAGGAAACCAGGATGCTGTAAAACTTAAATTCCAGAACATCAGGAAGAAAGATAGTTTTGCAGGTTATTTATCAAGAAGTTTGGAACCAGATTCGCTGACATTTCTTAACCTCCTGGATTCAGCTGCGCTGATTGAAAAGTATGGCTTTAACAAAGATAATAGCTATGTGATGTTCATACCGAATACTTACGAGATGTATTGGAATACATCGGCGCCCGAATTTTTTGAAAGAATGCATAAAGAATATGATAAATTTTGGAATGCCGATCGTAAAGCTAAGGCCGCGGCCTTAAACCTAAATCCTATACAAGTTTCCATACTTGCTTCTATAGTTGATGCTGAGGCATTGTATGATAAAGAAATGCCCATCATTGCAGGATTATACTTAAACCGCTTAAACAAAGGGATTTTGCTACAAGCAGATCCGACAGTTATTTTTGCCAATGGAGATTTTACCGTAAAAAGAGTAACCAATTCACTGTTAAGTGTTTCGTCTCCCTATAATACCTACAAATATGCTGGTTTACCTCCAGGGCCTATCATGATGCCAAGTATTAATGCAATTGATGCGGTTTTGAATAAGAATAGCAACAACTATATCTATATGTGTGCAAAAGAAGATTTTTCTGGTTACCATAACTTTGCTGTTACTGTTCAGGAGCATGAGAGAAATGCAAAGAAATATAGAGATGCGCTAAATAAGAGGAACATCTTTAAATAGTATGTATACAAACAGCACAAAAATAAGGGTACGGTATGGCGAAACCGATCAAATGGGCTATATGTATTACGGCAATTATGCGCAATACTATGAAGTTGGCCGGGTAGAAATGCTTAGAAGTTTAGGCATGGATTATGCGGCGATGGAAGCGAGTGGCATTATGTTGCCTGTATTGGAATTAAACTGTAAATTTATTAAACCTGCTTTTTACGATCAGGAAATTACAGTAAAAACAACGGTAGAACAATTACCTGGTATCAGGATACACTTTAAGTATGAGCTTTTTAACGTCAATGACGAGTTGATCAATATTGGAAATACTACATTGGTATTTATTGATATGGCAAAGAATAAGCCATGCCTACCTCCTGCTGAATTTATAGAAAAATTAAAGCAGTGGTTTAAATAAGATAGTATGAATTGGGTACACGAACAACTCTTAAAGATTAGGCTATACGCGTTGTTTATTGACTGGACAAAAGTTTGTATACTTCCAGGTTTTAGTCCCCTGCCGCTTTATACGGTTGCCACATTCTTTTTTAAAGAGATAGGAAAAGATTCTTTAGTAAACAAAGCTTCTTCACTTGCCTACAATTTCATGCTGGCCATTTTTCCTGGCATTATCTTCTTGTTTACCTTAATTCCGTTTATACCCAAATGGGGCGGTATGAATTTCCAAAACAAGCTAATGGAACTGATCATCCTGATATTGCCGCAAGATGCCTACGGAGCTTTTAAAACTACCCTGGAGGAGATTGTATTAAAACAGAATGGAGGCTTGCTTTCATTTGGTTTTATACTGGCGCTTTTCTTCTCTACCAACGGCGTTCATAATTTGATGATGGCGTTTAACAAGTCGTCATTAATTATTGAAACCAGAACTTGGTTTAAACAGCGACTTATTGCTATTGTGTTAACTATAATAATTACACTTTCTGTGATCGTTTGCATTATAGCAATGACTGTAGGTGAATTTGCATTGAATTACTTGAATTCAGAATTGAATATTAAAGATGGCTTGATTACCTTTGTAATACAATTAAGCAGGTGGGCTTTATTGGGCACATTATATTTTGTAGCCATTTCAATATTGTATCGCTATGGACCAGCTCATGCTAAAAAATGGCGTTTCTTTAGTGCAGGATCGTGGTTGGCAACAATTCTTGCCTTTTTAACCATTTGGGGCTTCTCATTTTACATTAATAACTTCAGCTCTTACAATAAAATATACGGATCTATTGGAACCTTAATTGTAATTATGATCTGGTTATACCTTAATTCGTTGATATTATTGGTAGGTTTTGAGCTAAATGCCAGCGTAGATTTGTCTAAACGGAGTGTAAAGATTATCAGGCCAAACTTCAATTTATTTAAAAAACCTGTTCCTGCGGAGGATAAATTAAAACACTAAGTAAAATTTTCTAGCTCTGTTTTAAGTTGTTAACAACATTTTGTTAAAAAATTCACTCCATTATTTGCAAAATAAAGGAGTATTTGTACTTTTGCGCCGGAGAGTTGGCAGAGTGGTCGATTGCGGCAGTCTTGAAAACTGTTGACTTGTTAAAGGGTCCGCGGGTTCGAATCCCCCACTCTCCGCATAACAAATAAGAATTAGCCTTTGAATTAACTTTCAAGGGCTATTTTTTTACTGCTGAAAATTTGTAGTGTATTTAGTAGTGCAATCCTATAAGATTTTAAGTCGAATTATCTCAAAGGCTGGTTTTATTTAATCCCTGTTTTTAGAAACACTAGATATTGATAATCTGGCATGTGGGTGTCTTGATAGAGTTGCGATGCAGATAAATTTACCAAAATCATTTGTCATCTATTTATATGTGATACGGGTTTGGTCTACTAAAGCTAGTGTTAAGATTGATTTCCCCATATATTCTTCGGTGACATTCGGGAAACTGGTCTATAGCAATAATGCGCCAATAAGCAACCCTCTGCCAGTTATCCGAATGTATGGAAAAGGGACATTATGGGATATGCTCCATCAGGCAGTTGAACAGATCTGCATTGATTTAATCAGGGTATTTTTCCGAAATTTTTAGTCTGCCAGCCAAATATTGGTTGCAATACTTTCAATGGATATTAAAAAATCTCCATAGCTTATTACACGAATAGCACGAACTAAAATGCACACATCTGCGTACATTTTAATATTACGCGTGAAACACAATAAGCTTCATAATTGGAGTAAAAGGTGTATTTTGCCCGTTGAATGAATTAAAATGTTGACTCTTTTAGCGAAATTCTTATGGTTATTCGAGTTAACTTGCAACCCAGCAAGACTATACTTACAATTAGTTAGAAGATTATATTGCATTGCTTTTTATAAAGGGAGTCCATATAGGGAAGGCATCTTAGATAAATTTAGAAAAAAAAATTATAATGACAAGCATAGCACAAAGAGCAGAATTACAAGCTAAAATATGGAAAATAGCAAATGAGGTACGAGGCTCTGTTGATGGATGGGATTTCAAACACTTTGTGTTAGGAACACTTTTCTATCGATTTATTAGTGAAAATTTCACAAAATATATAGAAGGTGGTGATGATAGCATTAATTATGCAAACTTATCAGATGATGTAATAACACCAGATATAAAAGATGATGCTATTAAAACAAAAGGGTATTTTATTTATCCTAGCCAGCTTTTTGTAAATATTGCGAAAACGGCCAATACCAATCCAAATCTTAATACAGATTTAAAAGCCATTTTTGTATCCATTGAAAGTTCTGCAAATGGCTATCCATCGGAAGAAGATATAAAAGGCTTATTCGCCGATTTTGACACGACCAGTACTCGATTGGGTAACACCGTTGAAAATAAAAACAGCCGTTTAGCTTCTGTGTTAAAAGGTGTTGAAGGACTAAATTTCGGCAATTTTGAAGACAGCGAAATAGAACTTTTTGGCGATGCCTATGAATTTCTTATTGGCAATTATGCCGCTAATGCAGGCAAATCGGGTGGTGAGTTTTTTACACCTGTGCACGTGTCTAAGCTCATTGCACAATTGGCAATGCACAAACAAGAAAAAGTAAA
>JANXVH010000054.1 GCA_025351765.1 Pedobacter sp. | reverse complement strand
ACCAAACGCTTGTAAAAAACAGGTTAAGGAGTAGGGTGGTATTGCAAACAGACGGACAGCTTAAAACAGGTAAAGATATTGCCATCGCTACGCTTTTGGGCGCAGAAGAATGGGGTGTTGCTACGGCTGCTTTGGTTACTGCCGGATGTATTATGATGCGTAAATGCCATTTAAATACTTGTCCGGTTGGTGTGGCTACTCAAGATCCAAACCTACGTAAATTATTTACCGGTGAAGCTGATCATGTGGTAAACTTATTCCATTTCTTAGCGCAAGAGCTAAGAGAAACAATGGCCGAGCTTGGTTTCAGAACCATCCATGAAATGGTTGGTCAGTCGGATGCGCTTGGTATTCGCGCTGTTGCTGCAGAAGATTGGAAACAAAAAGATTTGGATCTTTCTGCGATCTTGTTCAAAGCTCCTGATAATGGTTTAAGCTTGTACCAGACTGAAGAGCAGGATCATGGTTTATCTGAGATTCTTGATCATCAATTGGTGAAGGCTGCTGCCCCGGCATTGGCGACTAAAGAGCCAATATATGCCGAGTTTGATGTAAAGAATACCAACCGTGCTATCGGTACTATGTTGTCTAACGAGGTTTCTAAAATCTATAAGGGACAGGGACTTCCGGCAGATACCATAAACTTTAAGTTTAAGGGTTCTGCTGGTCAAAGTTTCGGTGCTTTTGCTGCTAGAGGGATTTCATTGCAGCTAGAAGGTGAGGCAAATGATTATGTTGGTAAAGGTTTATCCGGAGCCCGATTAAGCATTTATCCTTTCAACAATGTGAAATATGTTCCTGAGCAAAACATCATCATCGGTAACGTAGCTTTATATGGCGCTACAGGTGGTGAATTGTATGTGCGCGGACAAGCCGGCGAGCGTTTCGCCGTGCGTAACTCTGGAGCTATAGCAGTTGTAGAAGGTTTAGGCGATCATGGTTGCGAATATATGACTGGTGGTGAGGTACTTGTTATAGGTGGCACGGGTTTTAACTTTGCTGCAGGTATGAGTGGCGGTATTGCATGGATCTACGATTCTAAAGGTGATTTTGCAAATAAATGCAATAAGGAAATGGTTGATCTTGATCCACTTGATGAGCAAGATGAGTTAAGAATTAATCATTTATTGAAAATGCATGTGAAGTTGACTGATAGTAACTTAGCTAAGTTTTTATTAAGTGATTGGGCAACTCAATCAGCACATTTTATTAAAGTATTCCCTAAAGAATACAAAGCAGTATTATTAAAAAAAGCAAACCAACTAACTATATCTTAAGCAATGGGAAAAGTAACTGGATTTTTAGAATATGAAAGAACGGCTCCTGCAAAAGAAGATGCAAAAGAGCGTTTAAAACATTATAACGAGTTCGTTAAGAACTTTGAGGTGGAGCAAGTTGGCAAGGAAGCGGCCAGGTGCATGGATTGTGGTGTTCCTTTTTGCCAGTCGGGCTGTCCGCTTGGTAATGTAATTCCTGAATTTAACGACGCGGTATATAAGGGTGATTGGCATCTGGCATCTACTATCTTATTGAGCACTAACAATTTTCCGGAGTTTACCGGAAGAATTTGTCCAGCTCCTTGTGAGTCGGCCTGTGTACTTGGGATCAACAAATCTCCTGTCTCTATTGAAGAGATTGAGAAACACATTATAGAGATTGCTTTTGATAAAGGCTACATCAAAGCAGAACAGCCTTTAATCCGCACTGGCAAAAGGGTAGCGGTAATCGGTTCTGGTCCGGCAGGTATGGCAGCAGCGGCTCAATTGAATAAAGCTGGTCACGAAGTGGTGGTTTATGAACGTGATGATACGCCTGGTGGTTTATTAAACTACGGTATCCCTGATTTTAAATTACAGAAAGACGTTGTAAGAAGACGTATAGCTTTGTTAGAAAAAGAGGGTGTAGTGTTTAAATGTAACTCCAATGTGGGTATTAACGTTGAGCTCAATACTTTATTGAGAGATTACCAGTCTATCGTTTTAGCTGGTGGTTCTACCATTCCACGCGATCTTCCTGCTCCCGGCAGAGATGCTAAAGGCGTACATTTTGCTATGGACTTCTTGAAACAGCAGAACAAACGGGTAAGAAACTTTGATATCGCTGGAGAACCATTAACTGCAACTGGTAAAGACGTAATTGTAATTGGTGGTGGTGATACAGGTTCTGACTGTGTGGGGACATCCAACCGTCAAGGTGCAAAATCTGTAATGCAGTTTGAGATCATGCCTATGCCAGCATCTGCAAGAACACCTAATATGCCTTGGCCAACTTATCCAATGGTGCTTAAAGTTACTTCCTCTCATGAAGAAGGTTGCGAACGCGGATGGAGTACCAATACTAAAGAATTCATTAAGGACGAGAATGGTAACTTGAAGGCTGTTAGGGTTGTAGATGTAGTTTGGGACATAGATGCATTTGGTAGACCAAATGGATTTAAGGAGGTTGCAGGTACCGAACGAGATTTACCTTGTCAGTTGGTTTTATTGGCTATGGGTTTCCTACATCCACAAAAGGAAGGTTTATTAGAGAAACTTGGTGTTGAGCTGGATGCCCGTGGTAACGTGAAGGCAGAAGAAGGTAAGTACCAAACCAATATTGCAAAGATTTTTGCTGCAGGTGATATGCGCCGCGGTCAATCATTAGTAGTATGGGCTATATCAGAAGGCCGGGAAGCTGCTCGTAAAGTAGATCAGTATTTAATGGGGCACAGTAGTTTACCTTCTAAGGACGGTATCCCTTACGCATAAATTAGAATAGTTCCTTTATACATAGAACGGACGCCAACGTTGTTGAGCGCCCGTTTTTTTGCTAAAAAAGCTTGTACGCTTATTCAAAAATTACCTTTCAGTTGGATTTTTTTCTATAAGAACCATCCTCCTAATGTGTTAATTATAACCTTAATTTTGCGAAGAAATCCCATAACACAATCCCAGCTGATATGGTGATGTTAAAGGAATGCTTGGTGCCAAATTGAGGGATTTCTAAACACTCATCTATTTGTTTCATCACTTCATCGGCAACACCATTAACCTCATTGCCAAATATTAGCGCGTACTTCTTATTTTTAGCAGGAATAAAGGTATTGAGCATTATACTCCCGGATGCCTGCTCTATAGCAATGATTTCATAGCCTTCTTTACGCAGGGCATCAATTGCATTTAGTGTAGTATCAGAATGTTGCCAATTAATGGATTGTGTGGCACCCAATGCAGTTTTCTCAATCTCACGATGAGGTGGCTGTGCAGTAATTCCACAAAGAATCAACTTATCAACTGAAAAACAATCGGAAGTTCTGAAAATTGAGCCGATGTTGTGCATGCTGCGAACATTATCTAACACCACCACAACAGGAAGTTTATCTTGTTCCTTAAATTCTGCAACAGAAACCCTATTAAGCTCGTCTAGTTTTAATTTTTGCATGGGTATTTTTTAACCACAGACTGAAAAGTACAACGTGCCTTAAATGGCGCTTGCACCATTACCGATTTCACTAATGTAAATATCCACAGGATAACCAATACGTTTTACATAATAATCAGTTAGCTGTTTAGAGAAATCTTCTTCCATTCCTTTCTTAAGCAAGGCAATGGCACAACCTCCAAAACCAGCACCCGTCATACGCGCTCCGATCACGTGATCATAATCTCTGCAAAAATCAACAACAGTATCAAGTTCAGCGCCAGTTACTTCATATAAATCTTTAAGTGATTGGTGGGAAGCATACATTAGTCTGCCAAATTCTTCTAACGCCCCGCTGTTTAAAGCTTTGGCTGCCAAGTTAACACGGTCATTCTCTTTAACAACATGTGTAGCACGTTTTAATACGGTCTCATCTTTGATCAGGTGACTATGCAATACAAATTTCTCGTAATTTAATTCACAAAGGTTATGCAATTTAATCTCAGTATTAAGATTTGACAGCGCTTCCTGACATTCACTTACCCTTTCATTGTATTTAGATTCTGCAAGCTTACGTGGTTTGTTGGTATTGACAATGGCCAGGTTATAGTCGCCCAGTTCACAATCTACAATCTTATATTTTAAAGTATCACAATTTAAAACAATTGCTTTGTGGGCTTCACCAAAAGCAACAGCAAACTGATCCATTATTCCACAATTTACTCCAATAAACTCATTTTCGACTTTTTGAGCTAACAAAGGAATTTGTATTTTCTCTAAACCCATGTTAAAATAATCATTTAAGGCATAAGCCATGATTACTTCAATAGAAGCAGAAGATGATAAACCAGAACCAATAGGTACATTTCCGTAAAATAACATATCTAAACCGGTAGGAATTTCATGATCTTTCAACAGCTCATTAAAAACACCAAGCGGATAGTTAAACCATTCTGAACCTGTTTTAGTATATTGTTTTTTTAATTCTATAGCGGTTTCTTCTGGAAAATTTAAACTCTTAAATCTCAATACCTTATCGCTATTTGGTGCCATAACCAACCAAGTTCCCATCGTAACGGCGCAAGGCATTACCAGGCCGCCATTGTAATCAATATGTTCGCCAATTAAATTAACACGCCCAGGAGTGAAATAGCTAGATGTAACTTCGTGATTGTATGTTTCTAAGAATTTTTGTGTTAATTCCGCTTTCATTGTAATTTTTTAAATTAATGTTTTAGTTTTAATAAAGTATTAATAGTATTGTCCTCGCTACCGAATCGGTCCCTAATATACAAATATGAACCGAATCGAGTAATTTCAATCCATAATATATAGCACAAAGTATGAAAACTCACCTTGTCAGAACCGGTAAAATTATAGATGGTAAAGAGGTACTAGGAATAGAACTTACTAACGCTAAGGGTACTTACATTAAAATTTACAATTATGGTGCTATCGTTAGCAAATTTGTTGTAACCAATGCACATGGCGATAAGCAGGATATTGTGCTTGGCTTTGATGAAGTAGATCAGTATGTTAGTGAAGATTATCTTGCCAATTATCCGTATTTTGGTGCCATTATAGGACGTTATGCCAACAGAATTAAGGGTGGGAAATTCCAAATTGACGATAAAACCTTTAGTCTTTCAGTTTCTGCAGATGGGAATTCGTTGCACGGGGGTAAGGTAGGTTTTGATAAAAAAATGTGGGATGTGCTGTCAACTATCGATCCAAGCGTTACACTTCAATATATTAGTCCGGCTGGCGAAGAAGGTTATCCTGGTAATTTGACAATTCAGGTAACCTACAAGTTATCGGATGAAAACGAGTTGATTATTGATATCAAAGCCACAACCGATGAAGCAACAGCAATAAATTTAACGCATCATGGCTATTTCAATTTGTCGCCCAATTCTGGCTCAATTGCAAATCACGTGCAAAGAATCCCTGCCAGCAATTACCTGGAACAGGATGATGCTTACACTGTAACCGGTAAACTGATACCAGTAGAAGGCACAATTTATAATTTCCTAGGACCAAAGCCTATCGGTAAGGATTGGGATCCTGAAGAGGGTTACGATCAAACTTTTGTACTAGATAAGCAATATGGTGAATTGACATTAGCTTCTGAAACTACAGAGGCATTGGGTGGTTTAAAACTTTCAGTTTACAGCACTGAGCCCGTTACCCATTTTTATACTGCAAAGTATACTAATGTTAAGAATGGGAAAAATGGTGCTCATTACCAGCCTTTTGAATCTTTCTGTATTGAAACCCAGCACCACCCAAACGGTATAAATATTCCTGATTTTCCTTCAACAATAACAAGACCAGGCGAAATGTATCACCACACTACAATTTATAAAATAGAACACGCATGATAAGGTTTTCAATATAAGTAGGAATTTGGTTTTTTTGGATTAGGCTAATGATTTCTTCTCCCTGATTTAGATAATTTTATGTGAATATGCATATTTTAATAGGCCTACAACAGACTGTGTACTGGTTTTCCTAAATATATTTTTCCGATGGGTCTCAACAGTGCGTTCGCTAATAAAAAGTTTATCAGAGATCTGTTTGTTGCTCAACTCGTTACTAATGAGTCTTATGATCTCAATTTCGCGATTGGTTAATCGGCATTCCTCATCTTTTTTACCGAAGTTATTGATAAGCTCTCGTGTTACGTTTTCATCAAAATAGGTGCCGCCTGATACCACTTTATCCAGTGCAGCAAGTAACTCGGCTCTTCCAGTGTTTTTAAGTATATAACCTGATATTCCTGAATCCAGCATTTCTTTAATCACATCGCTGTTTCCATGCATAGAAATGGCAATCACTTTAATGGAGGGGTATTTTTTCTTAATTAACCTGGTTAATTCAATTCCGCTAATTACCGGCATACTCACATCAGTAAGCAATACGTCTACCTCGATTTCCTGAAGCAAGTCGGCCACTTTTTCAGGATTCCTGCTGAATCCTGCTATAGCGTATTTTTCAGAAGAACTGAGGAGCGACTGGATTCCATCGATTACCAATTGATGATCATCAACTATAAAAATACGCAGTGGGTTCATGCCCGAATATAGCTAAAAAGATTCTATACCCAGTGGCACTGATATAAATATACCTTCGACAGGGGATTGTACCTCAATGCATAACTAACAATCTTTGATGAAAATTATTTAATAACAATTCGATGAAAAAATTACTTTGTTCTGCCTTAATGATCACAGCGCTACTAAGTAGCTGCAAAAAAGTTGATGATAAGATTGAAAATCCGGTGGTAAGCACAGATGCCAGCTATCCAAATAAAATTGTTGCAACATACACATATAATGGCGTTACAAGCACTGTTAACCTGTTTGAGTTTTCTTATAATGATAAGAAAGCGGTAACAAACATCAAGTACTATAATGCAGATTCAAACTATACTGTGATTAGTTATGACGCCAGCGGGAGAATGAATAAATTAGGAACGGTAAAAAATGCGAATGCCATTAAAGTTGATTATAATGCTAATGGAGAGGTGGCTAAAGTTACTGAACTATTTAGAGGTCCGGTGGGGTTGACAGAAAATTACAGAACATTTGAGTACAGTAATGGTCAGATTAGTAAAACGAATTTTTATTACGGATCTTCAGTATTGCTGCGCTCTCAGATTTATACTTATGATGCTGGAGGAAATATTATTAGTACAGATTATGTGCAAGGGACTTCCAAAAGTGTGGCTACATTTACTTACCTCGATAAAGCTAACCCTTTCTATAGCTTAAAGAAAAATCCAGCGCTTTCTTTCTTGCCGGAAGGATTATGGATAAATATTGAAGTGGTTTTGTTTTCTAAAAACCTAATTAAAGAGTTTGCTTACACTGGTGATGGTAGTAAGGTTTATAGCTACGATTTTGATGCTAAAGGACGGGTTTCCAAAATTAACGTTGCCAGTAAAACCAATGGAGTGATTTCTCAAACTTATAGCATATCATATTTAGATTAATAAGAAATTTATAAGGCCGTTAAAGGCAAAGTAAGTTTAACAATATTTAGGCTACTAATTAGAGACGGCTAGCAATTTTGTTTTGTGCTGAAATCTAAAAAATAGCATGACGGATGCTGCCAGCAAACCGAAGGTTAATCCGTACCAAATGCCATTAACACCTAAGTTCAATTTAATACCTAATAAGTAGGCGAGGGGTATACCAATTAACCAATAGGCGATAAAAGTGATTATTGTAGGGGTATTTACATCCCCAATACCACGTAAAATACCAAGACCTACCACCTGTGTGCCATCAAATAATTGAAAAAAACCTGCAATAATCAGCAATTGTGCGGCAATTTCAATAACTGCCCTATCTTCCGTATAAATATATGGCAATAATGTATTTGCGAAAGTAAAAAAGATAGCGGTAATGAACATAAAGACAATAATAACATGGTAGCTGGCTATTGCTGATCGTCTAAGATCAAGAAAGTTGCTTTTGCCCAAATTGTTACCGGTTTTAATAGTTGCCGCTGATGCGATTCCACTTGCCATCATATAGGTAATAGATGCCAGGTTAATGGCAACCTGATGAGCAGCCTGCTCTACCGCGCCGATGGTACCAATAAGTATAGCTGCGCCACTAAAGGCACTAATTTCAAAAGAGTATTGCATAGCTACTGGGGCACCGATCTTAATGATCTGCATAGCTCTTATTTTATTAATGAAGGTAATTTTAAAACTTTGAATGTACTTTTTAAAATGTAAGGAACGCATTACATAAGTAGACATTACTATTGCCATAAGTATTCTGTCTATCAGCGTACTTAGTCCAACACCCTTAACGCCCATTGGAGATATCCCAAACATTCCTCTAACAAATATTACACCTAGGAAAACATTAATTACATTGCCCCAAATAGAAATATACATGGCTTGCTTAGTAAAACCTAAGCCTTCTGTAAACTGTTTAAACGTTTGAAAGATGAGCAAGGGCACGATAGAAATTGCAAGAAATGCAAGATAAGGCTTAGCATATGCTACAACTTCTGGAGATTGACCAATATGATCGATTACAAATAAGGAACCCAGGTGAACCAAGAGGTAAAGAAATATTGATATACCAAAATTTATAATTAGGCTATTTGACAATAACTTCCCACATTCTTCATAATTGTTACTCCCATTTTCCCTTGCTATAAGTGGCGTTAATCCATAAGAAATACCCATTCCTATAACAAGAATAAGCATAAATACACTATTTACTAGGGAAACGGCTGCCAATTGAATAGTACCGGCAAAATGACCAACAATTACACTATCTGCCAGGTGAACTAACGTATGGCCCAGCTGCGATACTACAATCGGTAAAGCTAGATGAAGGTTGTCTTTGTAGTAGGGTTTATATTTGTTATAAAAAGTGCTCAACATGGCAGTAAAAATGGGGTTTTTAACCTTAATGTCCTCACGCAGTTACGTAATATTCCTCTTTATCGGAAGTAATTGGCTTAATTATACCTCCAAGGATGAGGCTTACCAATATTTTTTGAGCATGCCGGTAAGAACTCCTAGTGAGCTTACTAAACTGCTTCAATGTAATGCGGCCTTCTAGTTGCAAATGCTCAAAAAGCTTCTTTTCTTGGTCGGTATATCTGATTAACGTCCCATTGGTATATATACTTTGTTTGATGACATCTACTATAATTTTACTCGCCAAAATGCTTTTATCATTAACGCGATAATAAACCCACCATTTCTTGTCTTCATCGAGCGCATAGTGTGGTTTAGTATCGCTTGCAGCAATTTTTACTACTAAAATCAATTTATCATCTACGTAAACTTCTTCAAACTCTGGCTCTATTGCAGGTTTGCAGAATTGATGGGCAGATTTGGTAATCATATATCGCTCTTCGTCTTCAGACTTGACGCCTTTAATGACGCCATCATCTGCTACGCCGATTAGGAGCTGTCCGCCTTTATTATTTGCAAATGCTACCAGGCTTTTAGCAATCTTTTCATTGCTAGTGATTGTTTTCTTAAAATCCAGGGTAGTTCCCTCGCCCTGTAAGATTAATCTTTTGATGTTCATTTGAGTGTTTCTTTAGCAACTAATACGCAATACGAGGCTTTTCGCCTGAATGTAGATTTCTAATATATATTTCGTTAATTACCGTTGCACAAATTTCTCCTCCTGCATTAGTGATTTCCATAGGGTAAGCTCTTACAAATTTCCCGCTGGTGTTTAACGCTTCAATGGCGTCATTTAGCATATCATCGGTAATCTTTACCGTAAAAAATAAATTACTTCGACCCGGTTTAAGGTATTGTATGGAAGCACTTTTTAGCCACACGCGTACTTTAAATCCCTTGCGTTGCAGCAACTGATCGAAAATAAGGGCATAAAAAGGATCTGTAGCCGCATAAATGGTGCCCCCGAAAATAGAATTGTTATAGTTGTTGTTAAAAAGGCTCTTATTGATCTTAACATCGACCCCACGAAAGCCTTTATGAAATTTTTTAACCCAAATGCGCTGAAATAAAAGCGGGGGATAAAAACACAGTGCCCATTTAAGGGTATTTTCTGAGACAATCATGATGTTTAAATATCAGAAAGTTTCTTGAAAATTGAGATAATGTGTATAAATATTACGTAACCACTACCAAATTTTATTTAGCAAGCGCATTTAATTTGGATTGTTATTGTTTAATGTTTTTTTGTATTTTCAACCGCCAAAATAGTTGTATGAATATTGCTGATCATAATAAGAAAATTTTATTTCTGATCCTAGTAGCCTCTTTGGGTTACTTTGTAGACATATACGACTTGCTTTTATTCCTGATTATAAAGAATAAAAGTTTAGCTAGTTTAGGTGTACCTGCGGATAAAATTACTGAAACCGGATTGACGTTGATGAACTGGCAAATGGCTGGACTATTAATAGGCGGTATTTTTTGGGGAATCTTAGGCGATAAAAAGGGAAGACTTTCTGTACTTTTTGGGTCAATTATTATGTACTCAATTGCAAATATCGCAAATGGATTTGTAACTACGATGCCAATGTACGCTGCATTTAGGTTTATTGCAGGAATAGGTTTGGCGGGTGAGCTAGGTGCAGGAATTACCTTGGTTAGCGAAAGCATGAGCAAGGAAAAGCGCGGTTACGGTACGATGATGGTGGCGGGTATCGGGCTGATGGGTGCAGTAGCTGCTTATATTGTAGGAGATTTATTTGAATGGCGTACCGCATTTTTTGTAGGTGGCGGACTTGGAATTATACTTCTGTTGCTACGTTTTGGGGTGTTCGAATCAGGTATTTTTGAGGATATGGCAAAAAAAAATGTGGCAAAAGGGAACTTCCTGATGCTGTTTTCAAACAAGCGGAGATTTTTTAAATACTTGAATTGTATCTTGATTGCAGTACCATTATGGTATGTTGTTGGAATCCTGGTGGGTATTGCTCCTGTATTTGGAAAGGCATTGGGTTCAGTTGATGTGCTTGATAATGGGAAAGGCGTAATGTTTACTTACGTCGGAATTTCATTGGGTGATTTTACTAGTGGAGCTTTGAGTCAACTTTTCAAAACGCGCAAAAAAGTAGTCTTTGTGTTCATTACACTCACTTTTACAACAATGCTGGTTTACTTGCTGAATACCGGTTGGACAGCCAACCAGTTCTATGTGCTCTGCCTTTTCTTTGGGTTGTTTACTGGTTACTGGGTAGTATTTGTAACTATGGCTGCAGAGCATTTTGGTACTAATCTTCGGGCTACTGTAACTACAAGCGTGCCGAACATGGTTAGGGGTTCATTAATATTGGTTAGTTTGGCGTTCCAATTTTTAGCAACCAGATATGGGGTTATAAATTCTGGATTAGCCCTGGCGGTAATTACGGTTGCCCTCGCTTATGCTGCACTGTTTAACTTGGATGAGACCTATGGTAAAGACCTTAATTATACTGAGGAATAGTGTCAAAAAATTGTACTATCTGGTATTTTGAGCCGTATTGCTTTCCTTAAAGGTTAACTTTGGGTTCATTTTATGGTTATGATATTTAAAGATCAGGTGGTAGCTGCCTACCAGAAAATTCAAGACGAGATTTGTGCAGGTCTGGTGCTTGCAGATGGGAAAGGAAACTTTGAAGAAGAAGTATGGAGCAGGGAAGGTGGGGGCGGTGGCAGGACTCGAGTTATACAAAATGGCGCAGTGATTGAAAAAGGTGGTGTTAATTTTTCTGCTGTACACGGTAAACTTCCGGAAAGTATTAAAAAAGCTTTTAACGTAGAAAGCGATGAATTCTTTGCGACTGGGGTATCTATAGTAATACACCCAAGCAACCCGTTTGTGCCCATCATTCACATGAATATTAGATATTTTGAAATGGACGAGCAAACCCGTTGGTTTGGTGGAGGTATTGACCTCACTCCACACTATGTTGTGGATACGGATGTGCGGTATTTTCATCATCTATTAAAGCAGACTTGTGACGAATTTGATACTTCATTTTATTCGAAATTTAAGCAGCAAGCAGACGATTATTTCTTTATTAAACACCGCAATGAAACAAGGGGTGTAGGTGGCATATTTTACGATAGGCTTAAACCTGAAAATACAGGGTTATCTTTTGAGCAAATACTAGATTTCTCTGTTGGTGTTGGGAATACATTTTTACCTGCTTATACGGAACTAATTGATAGAAATAGGGATATGGAGTTTAACGCAGAGCATCAGGAATGGCAATATTTAAGGCGAAGCCGGTATGCAGAATTTAATCTGGTGTATGATTCGGGCACTAAATTCGGTCTTGAAACCAATGGTAGAATTGAATCTATTCTAATGAGTTTACCTCCAATGGCTAAGTGGGCATACAATCATCATCCTCTTGCAGGAACGCGGGAATTTGATACGCTGAGCAAGCTTAAAAAGGGCATTGACTGGGCTTAATTTTTTTCCACATTGAAGTCTTTCTGGGAGTTTTTTAGTAGATTCGCAAGGTTACAGTAAAACCAAATTTAAACGTTCTCAATGAACATTAATATTTATGGCTGAAGATTTAGAAAATCAACAAAACGACAAAATAATTAGAATTAATATTGATGAGCAAATGAAATCCGCCTACATCGATTACTCGATGTCGGTTATCGTATCAAGGGCTTTGCCTGACGTGCGGGATGGATTAAAACCAGTACACAGACGTGTATTATATGGTATGCTTGATCTGGGACTAACTAATAATAAACCTTATAAAAAATCTGCCCGTATTGTGGGTGAAGTGCTTGGTAAGTACCATCCGCATGGTGATTCTTCGGTTTATAATACTATGGTAAGAATGGCTCAAGAGTGGAGCCTTCGTTATCTGATGGTTGAAGGACAGGGAAATTTTGGATCTATCGACGGTGACTCTCCCGCCGCAATGCGTTATACGGAGGCCCGTTTCCAGAAAATTGCTGAAGACATGCTTGCGGATATCAATAAAGACACAGTTGATTTCCAGTTGAACTTTGATGATTCCCTACAGGAACCTACAGTATTGCCTTCTAAAGTTCCTAACTTGTTGATTAATGGATCATCAGGTATTGCTGTCGGCATGGCTACAAATATGCCTCCACACAACATTACGGAAGTAATTAATGCTACGGTGGCTTACATTGAAAACAATGAAGTGACCATCCCTGAACTGATGAAGTACATCAAGGCACCTGATTTCCCGACAGGAGCTATCATATATGGATACACTGGTGTTCAGGAAGCTTTTGAAACCGGTCGCGGTCGTATTGTAATGCGTGCTAAGGCTGAAATTGAAATAGTCAAAGATCGTGAAGTTATTATAGTAACGGAAATACCGTATCAGGTTAATAAAGCCATGATGATTGAGCGTACTGCTGAACTGGTTGGCGAGAAAAAACTGGAAGGCATCTCTAATATCAAAGATGAATCTAACAAAGACGGAATCCGAATTGTATATGAGATAAAAAGAGATGCAAATGCATCGATCGTATTGAATAACCTATTTAAACAGACTGCTTTACAAACCTCGTTTAGCGTAAATAATATAGCGCTTGTAAAGGGAAGGCCGCAAATGCTGAACCTGAAAGACCTGATCCATTATTTTGTGGAGCATAGGCATGAGGTCGTTATCAGACGTACTAAATATGAGCTTTCAGAAGCGAAGAAAAGGGCACATATACTAGAAGGATTACTGATCGCTCTAGACCATATTGAGGAAGTGATTAAGTTGATTCGTTCATCTGATAATCCGGAAGAAGCCAGAACTGGTTTAATGGAGAAATTTGGACTGAGCGACATACAAGCGAGGGCGATTTTGGATATGACACTCCGCAGATTAACCGGACTTGAACGCGATAAGATTAAGGACGAGTATGCTGAGCTAATGAAAACCATTGAGTATTTACAATCGATTCTTGATGATGAAGGCATGCGTATGCAAATCATTAAAGATGAGTTGGCTGAAATGCGTGAAAAATATGGTGATGAGCGACGTACACAGATCGTACATTCTGCCGAAGATATGAGTATGGAAGACTTTATTGAGGATGAAGATGTGGTAATTACGATTTCTCATGAGGGCTACATAAAACGCACTCCAGCTACAGAATACCGTACACAAGGACGTGGCGGAAAAGGCTCGAAAGGAAGTGATTCCAGGAATGAAGACTTTATAGAGCATTTATTGATCGCTTCGAACCATAACTATATGCTGTTCTTTACTGAGGCAGGACGTTGCTTTTGGTTAAGGGTTTATGAAATTCCGGAAGGGTCGAGATTAAGTAAAGGAAGAGCGATACAGAATATTATCAACATTCCAAAAGAAGAAAAAATTAAAGCATTTATTAAGGTTAAAAATCTTAAAGATCAGGAGTATCTAGAAAATAATTTCATCATTATGTGTACGAAGAAAGGTACGATCAAGAAAACATCTCTTGAGGCCTATTCGAGACCACGCGTAAATGGTATTAATGCAATTAATATTAATGAAGGAGATCAACTGATTGAGGCTAGTTTAACAACTGGATCTAGCGAAATTGTGATGGCTTTGCGTTCTGGAAGAGCGATCCGTTTTAACGAATCTACCGTTAGACCTATGGGTAGAACTGCTACCGGTGTAAGAGGTGTGACCCTTGCCCATGATAAAGATGAAGTAGTTGGCATGATTGCTGTAGAGGATTCATCGGCAACTGTATTGGTAGTTTCAGAAAAAGGATACGGTAAACGTACTGACATTGATGATTATCGCGTTACTAATAGAGGTGGTAAGGGTGTTAAAACCATCAATGTTACTGAGAAAACCGGGAACTTAGTTGCTATTAAAAATGTTACTGATGCAGATGATTTGATGATTATCAATAAATCTGGTATAGTAATAAGGATCGTGGTAAGTGAATTGAGGGTAATGGGAAGGGCTACACAAGGTGTTAGATTAATTAATTTAAAAGGTAATGATGAGATTGCTTCAGTTGCTAAAATTGAGCATGAGGATGAAGAGATAGAAGAGGCTGAAGGCACCACCGTGAACCCTATAATTGAAAATACTGATGATACCCATGCTCCTGAAGTCAAAGGAGAAGAGAATAACGAACAAATATAACTGTAGAACAAATTAGAACTAAAATGAAAAAAATACTTTTAAGCATGTTATTTGCAGGTACGGCGATGCTCGCAAATGCACAACAATCTGAAGTAGATGCTGCTAAAGCCAAATGGATTGAGTATGCCAACACGCAAGGGTCTGTTGAAGTAGATCTCAAAGGACTGGGTTCACTAGCAAGTAAAATAAAAGTTTCAGGAGAGAAAAAGAAGGAAGAAGCACCAAAGGCTAAAGCTACCAAAGCGGAAGAATTGGCAATTTTAAATGCCGGTCTAGCTCACACTGATTTAGCCATTGAGCATATTAAAACCAAGGATAAAGTTGACGTATGGGGATG
This sequence comes from Pedobacter sp., assembly GCA_025351765.1. Classification (GTDB taxonomy): domain Bacteria; phylum Bacteroidota; class Bacteroidia; order Sphingobacteriales; family Sphingobacteriaceae; genus Pedobacter. The sequence continues at coordinate 42,035 of JANXVH010000054.1, read as the reverse complement.
GCGCGCATTAATTGCCTCTCGTATATGTTTGATTGATACTGTGGTAACAAACTCTGTTGCCAAAGAAAAGATTGCATTAGAAGCTATTGAAAAATTAAAAGTTTTGGATACTAAAAAAACACAAACTCAGAGTATTATTGATGCACAATCTTATATAGATAACGCAATAGCAAATAGGGGGATGACTGCTTTTCAAAAGAAAGACTACGTTACGGCGTATGAAGCTTTCAATCAAATGATCCTTAAAAACCCTAAGGATACTGCCACTTATTTTAACGCCGGACTGAGTGCGATGTTGGCAAAAAAATATCCTGAAGCATATTTAAGTTATAAAAAAGCACTTGAGGTCGGTTATAAAGATACTTACCCAGTTTATACTCAATTGGTAGCAATCACGGCCAATGGTTTGAAAGACAGTGTTAAGTATCTTGATATCTTGAATGAAGCCGCTGGTAAATATCCAGATAGCTCTTTCTTTGTAAGTCGCATTACTGATTATTATATGAAAAAAGGCGATATCGTAAAATCGCAAGAAATGCTAAATAAGCTTATAAGTCAAGACGCTAAAAATCCTATTTATCATTATTTACTAGGCGACACCTATTTTAAACAGGCACTGGTTGCACAAGATAAAAGGACTGCTTTGGATCAGAAAAAACAAAAAAAGGCTTATGATGATATGTATATCACAATGATGGGTTTTATAGATCAGGCATTACCGCATTATAAAACAGCATTGCAGCTAGATCCTAAATATGCAGACGCAGTTGATAAATTGAAGTCAATTTACGGATTTAAGAGTGATAATCCGAATTATGAAGTAATGAGCAAATTGCTAATTACTCTGGAAGGTAAGAAGTAAATCTGGAACATTAGGGAGAGGGATTATCAAATAATTCCTCTTTTTTAAAATTTGTTATATGAAGAAGTTATCCTTTTTAAGTGCTATAGTTCTTTTAACTTTAGGTGGGAATTCTGCTTTTTCTCAGAAAAGTCAGCTTCAGGTCGCTCGTAATAGTATTGGTAAGTTGCAAGCTGCTATAAGTGGCAAGAAAGACGTTAAAACCCAAATGGGGATTTTAGGAGAAGGGGTGAGGGCGGTGGAGGCAGCCCAAAATGACAAAAAAACTAAAAAATGGCCTGAAACTTGGGCAATTAAAGCTTATTTGAGTTCGTATGTATCTATTATTGACGGCGACGAGGGTAACTCTGACAAATATTTTGGATTGGCAGTTGATGCTATAGACTCCGTTAGAAGACTCGATAAGTTTCAAGCAAATTCTCGTTTGATCGAGGCATCAATTTACAACATTAACATTAAGAAGCAAAATAAAGCAAATAACGCTTTTAAGAATAACGATTTTACTACTTCCTACAATCTCTTAAAAGAGATTAGCGATTTCTTTCCTAAAGATACCGCATTAGCCATAAATACAGCACTTTCAGCGCAGAACATAAGAGCTTTTGATAGCGCACTAATTTATTTTAAAAGAGCGAAAGACAATGGCGTTAAAGATCCTGCAATATTTCAAACCTTATCAAAGTTATATACGTCAAAATTTGAACATGAGCAAGCGTTGAAAATTTTAGAAGAAGGGATTGTTTTAAATCCATACAATGCAAACCTCACAAATGACTATATTAATCTATTGCTAGACAATGAGAAATACAATGACGCCATTAAGGTTATCGAACAGAATCTTAAAGCGAACACTGGGAATAAATTGCTTTATTTTTTATACGGCTATTTACATCAAAGAAACAATACATATACAACCGCTGAACTTGCTTACACCAAAGCGTTGGGAATCGACGAGAATTATTTTGATGCATTATATCAGCTGGGATTAGCGTATGTAGACTCTGCCAATGAATCTTTGAATGCAAAAACACCTGAGGGCAGTCAAAAATTTGTCACCTTAATTAACCGTGCAGAGGTTACTTTATTACAAGCCCATGAAATTAATCAAAATGACAAATCTACTGTCCAGCTTTTAATAGATATCTATACAAGGGAAAATAAATTGGATAAAGTTCGAGAACTTAAATCTAAATTAGAAGAGTTTTAATACTCTATATATTTAGGGTGGGCGCTAACCCGCCCTTTCTTTAAGAGTTGTTAATTAACATAATATTAATTATAGGACAAATGAAATTAGATAAAAAAGCTAATATTCTAAAGTTATGTTAACTTTGTAAGTATGTTTACCCGCTCAATAAGAAGTGTTCAGGATTTCTTACTCAGTACTTACTTTGCTGACGGGTTGCGTATTACATTTGGTGTGCTTTGCCCTTCACTAATTCTCGCACAGTTTGGAATGCTGCAATACGGAATGACTCTATCACTCGGCGCCCTCTGCGCAAGCGTTGTTGATTCTCCAGGTCCGATAGTACACCGTCGCAATGCGATGCTTATCACAACAGGCCTCATTACTATAATTTCTGTATTGGTTGGCATTACTAATAACAATGTTTACTTCATAGGTATCCTTTTAATATTTTTTAGTTTTATCTTTTCCATGTTCTTTGTATACGGTTTGCGTGCCGCATCTATAGGAACTGCTGCTTTGTTGATTATGGTACTGAGCATTGACGATGTGAGGCCCTGGAATGAGGTGTTAATCTATGCCGGACTTATTTTTACAGGTAGCATTTGGTATACTTTGTTAAGTTATACTTTCTATCGACTTAGGCCATTTAGGTTAATTCAGCAAACACTAAGTGATTCTATATTTGAAATAAGTGCGTTTTTACGTGCTAAGGCTAAATTTTATCATCAAAATACAGATTATGATAAAAATTATGCTGAACTATTGCAGCTGCAGGTTTTGGTGCATGAAAAGCAAGATGCAGTTAGGGACGTTTTATTTAGAACCAGAGAAATTATTCGGGACTCAACTCCTGAAGGGCGATTTCTATTGTTGGTTTTTGTAGATATGGTTGATCTGTATGAGCAGGTCATGTCTACATATTTTAATTACAAGCAATTACATGAACAGTTTGATCAATCAGGAATTCTTGTAGATTATGAAAGTGTGATCATTAGAATTGCTGATGAATTAGAAGAAATTGCTTTTGCACTGAAAACCGGTAGTACCCCTAGCCTGCCGGTCAGTTTATCCAGTGATGTCGCTAAGTTAAAAGACAGGATCATGGAGTTAGAAAAAGAAAATGGTGGACCTTATAGCACACTCGGTATTATAGCACTGAAGAATATAGAAGTAAATATTGAAAATATTCTATCTAGGATAAAGACGGTCAATGGCTATTTTAATAAATCCGAAAAGAAGAATCTTTCCCCTCGTAAAATTGATGTTGAACGTTTCTTAACTCGTCAAAGTATTGATCCAGCAGAGTTAATTGAAAATTTAACTTTTGGGTCATCAGTATTTAGACATTCCATACGGGTCGCTATAGTCATGTTAATTGGGTTTGTAGCATCTAAATCGTTGGCATTTTCACACAGCTACTGGATCTTGCTTACGATATTAGTGATTTCAAAACCCGGATTTAGTTTAACTAAACAACGAAATTACCAAAGACTTATCGGAACAGTTGTTGGTGCATTGATTGGGATGGGGATTTTGATGTACATCCATGATAAATATATACTCTTTGTTATCTTATTGGTTTGTATGATCGGCTGCTACAGTTTTCAGCGTAAAAACTATGTAGTTAGTGTTTTATTTATGACCCCGTACATTCTGGTACTTTTTGATTTCTTAGGGATGGGCGGATCATCTATTGCTAAAGAACGTATTTATGATACGCTTATTGGATCTGGAATTGCTCTGATTGCCAGTTATTCGCTTTTCCCTAGCTGGGAATATGAAAAACTCAAGGAAGGCATGATTAATATTTTAAAAGCAAATCTGAAATATTTTGAAGAGGTAACACTTTTTTATACAACGGAGATGTCTGACTTAACCAATTATAAAGTGGCCAGAAAAGAGGTTTATGTGATGACCGCCAATCTTGCATCGTTATTTCAACGGATGTTTTCTGAGCCGAAAAGTAAGCAGGTTATGATAAAGGAATTGCATCAGTTTACTGCATTAAACCATTTATTATCATCCTATATAGCTACATTGTCTCTTTACAATAAGGATCATTCTTTTACCTTTAGCAAGTTTGACGAGTTGAGACCAATAGTGCAAAATACTATTTACCTGCTCACACTTGCCTCAGAAACTTTATTTAAAAACAAAGACGAACTGAGTAATGTACCACTTGTTAAGGCTAGACTGAATGAAGTAGGTCAACAATTAGGCGAAATGGAAATATCACAACAATTTGAGCTTATTCAAAAAGTGACATACGATATCTATAAGCTTTCTGAAAAGGTTACTTTTCAGAATTAAGCTTGGGCTTCTTGATTCGATAATGTATTTGCCGGTCTGCCGTTCTTAAATGCATCACGTGTTTTTAAGCCTAACAACTCAAACATCGCCATATCGTCAACGAAGGCAGGATTTGGTGTAGTTAACAATTTATCACCTGCAAAAATAGAACTTGCACCAGCCATAAAGCAGAAAGCTTGTTCCAGCGTACTCATCTCATTTCGTCCAGCAGAAAGACGTACAACAGAATTTGGCATAACTATTCGGGCTGTCGCAATCATTCTTACCATGTCCCAGATCGAAACACGAGGCTGATCCGCTAATGGAGTACCTTTAACAGGAACAAGTGCATTAACTGGCACAGATTCAGGATGTATGTCCATATTTGCTAATGTTTGCAACATAGCTACACGGTCTTCCGTCGTTTCACCGAGGCCAATAATACCGCCACTGCATACCGTCAATTTAGCTTTTCGCACATTTTTTATGGTATTTAAACGGTCATCATAAGTACGCGTAGAAATGATGCGTTTATAATCTTCTTCAGACGTGTCGATATTATGGTTATAAGCGTATAAACCGGCATCTGCTAGTCGCTGTGCCTGATTTTCAGTAAGCATACCTAGAGTACAACATACTTCCATATCCATATCATTCACCGTTTTTACCATCTCAATTACCCGGTCGAAATCTCGGTTATCTCTAACCTCTCTCCATGCAGCACCCATACACAACCTAGAGGCGCCTCCCTCCTTAGCTTTTACTGCGGCACTTACTACCTGGCTCAGTTGCATTAGAGGTTCCACTTGGATATCAGTATGATAGCGAGCCGCCTGTGGACAATAAGAGCAATCTTCTGCACAACCTCCTGTTTTTATAGAGATCAGCGAACTTACTTGAACTTCATTATAATCCTTATTTTCTCTATGTATACTGGCCGCTTCGTAAACAAGGTCCAGAAATGGCTTGTGATAAATGCTGGAAATTTCTTCTTTGGTCCAGTTGTGTTTAGTTGATTGCATAGGTAAATCTTAAAGTAAAAGTTTGCTGGCTAAGCCTAATAAAAGCAAAAATCCAAAAACGTCTGTAAATGTTGTAATAATTATTGAAGATGCAATGGCTGGATCGATACCCACGCGCTTCAAGATTAAAGGAATTCCTGAACCAGTAATACCTGCTATTAGCAAGTTACCGGTCATAGACAGGAAGATAACGAATCCTAACATCGGACTCGCATCAAAAAAGTAAGCGAAAATAAATACGATAGCTCCCGTTACAGCACCATTGATGGTACCAACTGTAAATTCTTTAAGTATCGTTCTATATGCTTGGTTATCGGTAAGGTCGTTAAGAGAAATCCTTCTAACAGTAACGGCAAGTGCTTGGGTTGCAGCGTTACCGCCCATACCGGCAATAATTACCATGTAGGCAGATAGGAGCGGAAAAAGTTTTATAGTGGGATCAAAATGCCGAATAACAGCAGAAGCCAAGAATGCAGTCCCTAGGTTCAGAATCAGCCATGGCAACCTAGATTTAACAGCCTCAACCCAATTACCACTTAATTCCTCATCTTCAGAAACCCCGGATATCTTTAGCATATCTTCCGTATTCTCATCTTCGAGTACGTCAATAACATCATCAAATGTAACCCGGCCAAGCAGCTTATGGTCTTTATCAAGAACAGGAATACTGGTTATGTTATATTGAGAAATAAGTCTGGCTACCTCTTCCTGATCAGTATCAGGATAAACCCAAGCTACTTCGGCCTTAACAAGTTCTGTAATCTCTGCGTTTCCTTTGGCCTTGATAATATCCTTCAAAGAAACAATCCCTTGAAAAACATTATGATCATCAATAACAAAAATGGTATAAAACTCTTCTATCTCTTCGCTTTGTCGTATAATTTCATTAATAGCATCTTTTTTTGTAAGCTTAAGATTAATTCGGATGAACTCAGTGTTCATCAAACCACCAGCAGTTTCCTCGTCGTAGCTTAAAAGATTTCGTATGCTGCTGGCATCATCTTCATTAAGGTCTTCCAGGATTTCTTGTCGTTCCTGTTCGTCAAGCTGGGAGATAATATCCGTAGCATCATCATAATCAAGCTCTTCAACAATCTCAGTACGCTTGTCTGGATGGAGCTGCAATAAGAGTTCTTCTGGATGAGATTCCTCGTGCATTTCAGAAATAACTTCAGAAGCTACTTCTATGGAGAGTAAATTAATGATCCTTTGCCTGTCGTCAGGCGGTATACTTTCAAAAAGTATGGCAATTTCAGAGGCATGATACTCTCCAAGAATAACCTGAAGTTGTTCATCATCACCGCTTAAGGCCAGCTTTATCTTAGAAACATCTGTTTTATCTAGATCAAAGGATTGCATACAACGTCAAAGGTAAGAATAATCGTACCTATTTAAACCATCCTTTGCGCCAGAAATATATGATTTGTGCTACCGCAATTGCACCCATAACAATTATAGTATATAAATAGCCATGTGCATTATATAGTTCTGGCATATTTTGAGGAAGTAATTTTCCTGTAATAGGATCTTCTCGCGCGAAATTCATACCGTAGATACCTGCAATAAAAGTAAGTGGAATAAAAATGGAAGACATGATGGTAAGTACTTTCATAATCTCATTCATCCTGTTACTAATCACAGAAAGGTACATATCGATATTACTTATGGCAATTTCTTTTAAAGACTCCACAATATCTATTATCTGTATACAATGATCGTACGCATCCTTAATATATAACTTAGTCTGATCTGTAATTAGCGGACTGTCTGACCTCAGAATATCATTAAGTTTATCCCTTTCAGGCCAAACTACCCTTCTAATGCTAATTAAATGACGTTTTATAACCTGGGTATCGTACATAATGGATTTATCGGGGCGGTCAAATAGCCTGTCCTCTATGGCATCTAGATCCTCACCCCATTGTCTTAGAACTTCAAAATAGGTATCCACAATAATATCCATCAAGGCATACATAAGGTAACTTGAACCCGCTAAACGGATATTTCCTTTTCCAGCTTTTAACCTCTTTCTAATGGGTTCAAGACAATCTTCATAACCTTCTTGAAACGTAATAATAGCATTATCAGTTAAGATAAAAGAAACCTGAGCATTATCCAGATCTCCATTTTTGTCAAAATTAAGCATCCTACTTATGGCAAAAACATAGCCTTCGTACTCTTCCAGCTTTGGTCGTTGATAAGTACGTGTGATGTCTTCCAGAATCAATTTATTAATATTGAAATCTGTATTAAGAGATTCAAACAACTCTGCAGAGGCAAATCCCTTAATTTCTATCCAAAACGTAAAATTTTTATCAGCAATTATCGTTTTGGCTTTTTTTATTGTAGTAATATCTATAATGTCATAACTATCAGTGTTATAACGATATATTTTAATAACCGGTTTTAAGGAGTGTTCATCAATATAAACCAAACCCGGACTTGAACCCGCCTCTGGAAGAGCATATCGTTTTTGACGTTTGCGTTTTTTTGTATTGGACATTTAGAGAAAAGATTTTGATTGCGGACCCTGGTTAAATAACAAGTCTACCATACTAAGGTTTGGAATAAATCCCTGTCTGTCATCAAATACCTGAAAGTACTGTTTCGCATCCTGAATGTTTGCACGATCTCTTACGGTCATTATGGTTCTAAAATCAGCCAATGGCGATGAATCCCTAAAATACTCATTAGAGAACTTAAACTCCGCTGGTTTTTTAACTTGCTTAAGCAGCCATGTTAAAATATCAAGGTTCAAGTCTTGTAGGTACGTATATGTCTTGTTATAAAATTCTGCAAATTCATCCTCATAATATTCAAAATACGCAGAATTTCTGTAACAGCTTTCCAGGCTCTTCCAATGAAGACGTTGCCAGTTAAATTCGTTACTTATTTTTACCTCCTTAAATTTAGTATGTATTTTCGATCCCCTAACTACAGGAACAATAAGATCAAGAATCCCATTTGGAGAGCAAACTGAGGCACGGTTTCTATAAGTTTGTTTTGGAAAATGCTCATACTGCTCTAGAATATAATTAAAGTCTACCTTCTTTAATTCAGAAAAATAACACACAGGCGGCATATAAAAAATTGGGAATATAGCTGAACTTTCCATCTGATAAATTATGTTTGCATTCTCAACCCGCAAAATAATGATAAAAAAAAGCATTTCTTATATAGGAATTTCTTTTTTAAACCTTTTATCCAAATTGCCACTCTCCTTTCTACACGCAATCGCTAGGGTGGGTTACTTTTTTCTATACTACATTTTGCGTTACCGCAGAAAGGTAGTAAATGAAAATTTAAGGAGTTCTTTTCCAGAAAAATCTATAGCAGAGATTGGTATCATTGAGAAAACATACTTCCGATACCTGGCAGATTTAATTTTTGAGGTGGTGAAACTTTCTAGCATTTCAGATAAAGAATTAATCAGGCGGGTAAAATTTAACAACCTTGAGCTGGTAACAAATTATATCAATCGTGGTGATAGCATATTGGCGTGCACAGGACACTATGGCAACTGGGAATTAGGTATGCTTGCATTGGGACTTCGCATTCCTGCTACAGCTTATGTAATTTACAAACCGTTGTCCAGCACTATCTTTGATGCTTGGTTTTACCGGATACGTACAAGAACCGCCAATTTATTTATACCCATGAGGCAAACTTTGAGATCAGTAGTTGCCACTAAAAACAATAGTACTATGTTTTGCTTTGCTGGTGATCAAACTCCAGCTAAAGACGACGCAAAGGTTTGGATAGATTTTCTCCACCAGCCAACTGCAGTGCTGACAGGTATTGAGAAAATTGCTATGCAAACCAACAGACCAGTTATATATTTTAACATGCAACTGGTAAAACGAGGATATTACGAGGTAGACTGCTATCTTATGGCCGAAAGACCTCAAGAATTGGGAGAATGGGAACTGACAAAAAGAAATTTTAGCAAACTTGAACAAATAATCAATAGAGAACCTGCATATTGGCTATGGAGCCATAAACGGTGGAAACATAAACCTGAAAACGTATAATGGGTGCACCGAGTGTAGCGGTAGTAATTTTGAATTGGAACGGAAAGCTGCTGTTAGAGCAGTTTCTTCCTAGCGTAATAGGCTCTGTTTATGACAATTTAAAGCTGGTAGTTGGCGATAATGCCTCTACAGATGGCTCGGTAGACTTTATCAGGGTTAATTATCCCCAAATAACAATTATTGAAAACGACAGTAATTATGGCTTTGCAGAAGGATATCGCAAAATATTAGAGAAAGTAGAGGCAGATTATTACGTTCTGCTAAATTCCGATGTGGAGGTTCCCACCAATTGGATACAACCGGTCATTAATCAAATGGAACTTGATCCGTTAATTGCTGTTGCCCAACCTAAAATCAAATGGCAAAAACAAAAGGGTTGCTTTGAATATGCTGGTGCAGCAGGGGGTTACCTCGATCTTCATGGCTACCCTTTTTGCAGGGGCAGAATCTTTGATACTGTAGAAGAAGACAATGGTCAATACGAGGATGCTATGGAGGTATTCTGGGCCAGCGGTGCCGCATTGTTTATTAAAGCCGAAAGGTGGAAAGAAACAGGCGGATTAGATCCTGATTTCTTTGCACACATGGAGGAAATAGACCTATGCTGGCGTTTAAAAAACCTCGGCTACAAAGTGGTTTATTGTCCGTATGCCGAAGTTTACCATGTCGGCGGCGGAACGCTTAGTACTAATAACCCTTATAAAACGTATCTAAATTTTAGGAACAACCTGATCATCCTCCAAAAGAACTTGCCCCTGCAAGATGCCTATTTCAGAATCTTTGTGAGGTTCTTTATGGATTTTATTGCATGGATTCATTTCATTGCAGAAGGTAAAATGGATTTTGCAATGGCTGTAACCAAAGCGCATATCTACTTCTTTAAGCATTTCTGGCACAATGCCAATAAGAGAACCCGCCAGCAACTACCCTATTTAAAGCATTCCGGGGTCTATCCGTCCAGTATTGTCTACGCTTATTTCATCAGGAAAATAAAGTATTTCAGCAACCTTACAAACCTGTAGCTTGTAGCAAACTTTCTATTGCCAAACGGTAGCCATCCATGCCAAAACCAGTTAACACGCCTTTACAATTCTTTCCGGTTAAGGACACATGCCTAAATTCTTCACGGGCATATATATTTGAAATGTGAACTTCAATAACCGTAGTTTTAATTGCAGCAATGGCATCTGCCAGAGCTACTGAAGTATGGGTATAACCACCAGCATTAATGACAATACCATCATAATCAAAGCCCACTTCATGCAGTTTATTAATCAGTTCACCCTCAACATTGCTTTGAAAGTAATCAATCTCCAGAATGCTATATATTGTGCGTAAAGTACCAAGATACTCTTCAAAGCTTTGATTTCCGTAGATTCTAGGCTCACGTAAGCCCAAAAGGTTTAGATTTGGTCCATTAATAATTTGTATCTTCATCAATTCAAACTTAGAATTAAAATATTAAAGTAGAAAATTTTTTGTGTGATCGATAAGAACTACATTAAATCCTTCAAGGTATACCTAAAACTGGAACGCTCACTTTCTGCTAATTCCATTAATGCTTACTTAAGTGACATTAAGAAGTTTGAGCAGTTTTTGGAACTTTGGAACCAACAGATAAAAATTCAAGAAATTACCGTCGTTGATCTTAAAGCTTTTATAACCTGGATTAATGATCTGGGTATGCTACCTGTAACACAAGCAAGGGTAATATCCGGATTAAAATCTTTCTTTGGTTTTTTACAATTAGAAAAAATAATCTCTAAAGATCCAACAGCAGCACTCGAAGCACCCCGTTTAGCCAGAAAGCTTCCTGATACATTAAACATCAATGAAATTGAAGCGCTAATTGCTGTTATTGATGCATCCAAGCCAGAGGGCATACGCGGTAAGGCCTTAATTGAAGTGCTTTATGGCTGTGGTTTGCGGGTAACGGAACTGATCAGCTTGAGGATCTCGGACATTTCATGGCAAAACGAATTTATAAAAGTAACCGGTAAGGGTAACAAAGAGAGGTTGGTGCCAATTGGAAGCAGCGCACTACACTTTGTTAAAATTTATTTGGAACAAATAAGGGTTCATATTCCTATTAAAAAAGGGTTTGAAGATTACCTTTTCCTTAACCGTTCTGGTGCCGGATTATCCAGGATAACAGTATTCAAAATGATAAAAGAGCTCGCTCTAAAAGCCGGAATAAAAAAAGGTGTTAGTCCCCATACCTTTCGGCATTCTTTTGCTACACACCTGATTGAAGGCGGAGCCGATTTGCGCGCAGTGCAGGAAATGTTAGGGCACTCAAGTATTACCACCACAGAAATCTATACGCATATAGACCGCGACTACTTAAAAAGCGTAATTAAAGATTTCCATCCCAGAAGCTAGTTTTTGTTACAACAAATCATCCTGTCAATACCCTGCATATCCTTTTTTAATACAATGTTTTTAAACTGGTTACCTTTCAGCATCTCAACTGTTTCTATGCCATACACTCCGTTTATTTCAAAGAAAAGCATACCGCCTGAAGTCAATGCAGAACGGGCATAAGTCGCAATTGCATTATAAAATTCCAAGGGATCCTCGTCGGCGACAAATAACGCTAGATGGGGCTCATTCTCTAAAACATTTTGATGCATATCCACCTTTTCGCTATTGGTGATATAAGGTGGGTTGCTAACAATAACGTCATACTGTTCAGGACTATTATAACTCCGGATGTCTGCCTGTATAAAGTAGATTGGTGTATGGTTAACACCCGCGTTGTATGAAGCAATTTGCAGTGCCTGTTCTGATATGTCCAATGCTGAGACAATACTTGCTGATAGGTTTTTTTTAAGTGCAACAGCTATGCACCCGCTTCCGGTGCCTATATCCAAAATGCGCGGTTGTGAATTGAGATGTGTTGTTTGTTTCAGTATGTTGATAATCCAATCAACCAATTCTTCAGTCTCCGGTCTTGGAATCAATACCGATGCATTTACTTTAAATTTGAGTTGATAAAAATCGGCAGCTCCAATAACATACTGTAATGGTATATTTTGTTTAAGTTGAACAACCATTTGCTTAAAATCCAAAAGCTGGTCATCAACAAGTTCCTGATCTAATTTGAAATGTGCCTCTGCCCTTTTCCATCCAGTTATGTACTCAACAGCAATATAAAAGATAAAAACAACTTCAGATTCAGGATAAATGCCGTTTAATTCATTCTTGAAATGACTAAGTACCCCTTTTAAATTCATGATAAACAAAAGTAATCAAATCAAACAATATACCTATTTTTGCTACAATGACTGACGAGCTGTACATGCAAAGATGCCTTGAACTGGCAGAAATGGGTATTGGAAGTGTAAGCCCTAATCCAATGGTTGGTTGCGTTATTGTAAATGACAATAAAATCATTGGCGAAGGCTACCATGCTCGTTTCGGGAAAGCGCATGCAGAGGTGAACGCCATTAATGACGTTATAACCAATTACGGATCGCAGGCAGATGATTTGCTTTCAGGCGCCACAGTTTATGTGAGCCTGGAGCCTTGCGCTCATTTTGGTAAAACTCCTCCATGTGCAGATCTGTTGGTTAAACATCGTGTTAAAAAGGTAGTTATTGGTAACAAAGATCCATTTTCTGATGTAAATGGCAAAGGTATTGAAAAGCTAAAGCAAGCGGGTATAGAAGTAGTTACTGGAGTGCTAGAATCCCGGTGTACGACAGTTAACAGGCGGTTTTTTACAAGAATACGAAAGCAACGGCCGTATATTATATTGAAGTGGGCGGAGACAGCAAACCACTATTTTGCACCTAAGAGTGCTGAACAGCGATGGATAAGTGGTTCGCTTGCTAAAAAGTTAGTACACAAATGGCGTACAGAAGAAGATGCCATTCTGGTTGGAAAGCGTACAGCTCTAATAGATAACCCAAGTTTAACAGCTAGAGAGTGGCAAGGAAGAAATCCAATTAGAATCCTGATTGATCAACAACTTCATGTGCCAAAAACAGCTAATATCTTTGATGCCGATACCAAAACTATCGTATTTAACGAAGTTAAAACGGTAGTTTCCGCTAACATCCATTATATACAGATGGAAGATATGCAATACTATTTACCGCAAAAAATAGCTTTCCAGTTGTATCTTATGGATGTCCAGTCTATTATAATTGAAGGGGGCGCAAATATGCTTAAACAGTTTATAGAAGCTGACTTATGGGATGAAGCCAGGGTGTTTACCTCCTCCACTTCGTGGGAAGAAGGAATGGAGCCACCAAATATCCATGGAATCCTGATAGATGAATTAAAGATCGGCAAAGATACCTTGCGTATTTACGAAAACCACATTTAGCATACCTGAAAAAACCCCAATGGATATGGAGCAAAGCATTTCGGAAGCAGATTTGATTATTAATCCTGATGGCAGCATCTACCACCTTAATATCTTACCGGAAGACCTGGCAGAAACAATTATCACAGTTGGTGATCCAGATCGGGTATCAGAGGTTTCCAAATATTTTGATCGCATTGAAGTGAAGAAAGGAAAACGGGAATTCATCACCCATACAGGTTACATCGGTAAAAAACGCATTACGGTTTTATCCACAGGCATTGGTACAGATAATATCGATATTGTATTAAATGAACTGGATGCACTAGTTAACATTGATTTTAATAAGCGAGTGGTTAAACCACAATTGACCTCGTTAAACATTATAAGAGTTGGAACCTCAGGCGCAATACAGGAAGATATTCCAATGGGCACCATTTTGGTGTCTTCTTATGGATTAGGTCTTGATGCACTGATGAGGTATTACGTTCAAAATCCAACAGCAGAAGAAATAGAATTACTGAGCGCTTTTAACCAACATACCACTCAACTGAACGGTATCCAGCCATACTTAACCGCTGCAGACCCATATTTGATGAAACAATTAGCTACAGGCCTTGCAATTGGCATTACCGCCACAGCTCCTGGTTTTTATGGCCCGCAAGGAAGAAAAGTACGTGCTCAAAACACCATACCAGAATTAATAGGAATGTTAAATAAATTTAAAGTAGCTGGCAAAAGGATAACGAATCTGGAGATGGAAACTGCTGGTATTTATGCATTATCCAGAACACTGGGACATAGGGCATTATCTGTTAATGCCATCCTTGCCAGCCGGGTAAACCTTCAATTTTCGACTGAACCAGGTAAAGTAGTAGAAAAGGCAATCAAAGCTATTTTAGGACGTTTGGAAAGTATTTAACACACATTATCGAAACAAAAGGAAACTGAATTCTGTTCAGTTTATAATATAACTATAAGCGATATGTTCAACACCATAAAAGAAAAGATAGCATTATCATTTGTAAACAACATACTTAATTCTTACGAAACGGGAGAACTGAACTCCGGTAAGAGAATCGTTTCCAGCATAGCTGGGGTTTACTTGCTTCAAAAAGCCATAAAAGACATACCTCAATATCCATATAAAGCCATACAGAAATTCGCGCTTAGTGGCTTGCTGCTTTATGCAGCTGCCAGTGGGTTAAACAAAAAGATTGTTAAGAAACCAAAAGAACTATCTGATATAAGAAAAAATCAGATACAAGGCAATGATCCAGACCTTGTACCTGCTTTTGTATAGTTATTTTAATGCTGCTATTTAAGCTTAGGTTTAGCTGCCATATAAAATGTTAGTTTTCCGCCATTTGTAATATCAGCATGCTTAATGGTTTGCGTGTTTAAAAGCTTGCCATTGAGCAATACTTTGGAAACGTATACATTCTTATCACTTTGGTTAATGGCTTCAATAGTAAAGGTCTTGCCATTTTCTAAAGTTAGCATCGCATTCTTCACCGCCGGACTACCCAGAGAATATTCATCAGAACCAGGAGCCACTGGATAAAAACCTAAGGAAGAGAACATATACCAAGCACTCATTTGTCCACAATCATCATTACCGCCCAATCCATCTGGCGTAGGTTTATACTGCATTTTTAGTATCATCCTTACCCGTTGCTGTGTTTTCCAGGGCTGATCTATCCAATTATATAAATAAGCAACATGATGTGCAGGCTCATTACCGTGTACATACCCACCTATAATGCCATCTCTGGTAATATCTTCTGTTTCAGCAAAAAACTCATCAGGTAAATGCATAGTAAATAAAGAATCTAATCGCAGACCAACCTTTTTCTTTCCTCCCATTGCAGCTATTAACGCGTTTGGATCATGTGGTACAAAGAAGCTGTAATTCCAGGTATTGCCCTCAATAAAACCCTGCGCATGTGTGCTCAGCGCATTAAAATCTTTCTTAAATGTTCCGTCTGCCATTTTAGGACGCATAAACCCGATAGATTTATCAAAATTATTAACCCAGTTTCCAGATCGTTTAATAAATGTATCATAGACCTCCCTCTTTCCTAATTTTTTTGCAATCTGTGCAATACACCAATCATCGTATGCATATTCTAGGGTATTGGATACAGACGTTCCGCTGTGTTCTGCTGGAATATAACCTAAATCAACATACTCGCCTATCCCTTCATAATTTCTATGATTAGCGGTAGTAATACAAGCCTCCAATGCTTTTCCAACATCTCCATTATATACCCCTTTAACAATCGCATCGGCCAGAACAGAAACACTGTGGTATCCGCTCATGCACCAGTTGTCGTTTGCATAGTGCGACCAAATTGGCAGCATTTTGAGTGCGCTTTGGTCGTAATGCGCCATCATTGACTTCACTACATCATTGTTTCTGGAGGGTTGTATTATGTTAAAGAAAGGATGCAATGCCCTGTAGGTATCCCATAAAGAGAAAGTAGTATAATTGATAAATCCCTTTGCAGTATGCACATTTTGGTCTAGGCCTTTATACTGGCCATTTACATCGGTATAGGTAGTGGGATTGATAAAAGCATGATACATTGCAGTATAGAAGTTTATTTTTTCATCATCGGCTGCTTCTATCTTTATTTTATTCAATTCCTTGTTCCAGCTGGCCTGTGCTTCTTCCTTCATCTTATTGAAATCCCATCCCGGGGCTTCGGCTTTCATATTTTCAATAGCGTTTTCCTGGCTCACCGGAGAGATAGAGAATTTCACTTTAATCTTTTCCTGTTCGGCCGTTTTGAAATCAAAATACATTCTTATACGCTTTCCTGCAATTTCAGGGAAGTTTTTAGTCTGATCAAACTTGCGCCAAAACCCCTTGTAAACTTGTGGGTCGTCAAAATTCTTTTGTCCGTAGGAAGCGAATCCTTTAGAAAACGACATCGCGAAATATACCGTTCTGGTACGTGCCCAGCCATTAGTTTGGCGATAACCTGTAATTAGTGTGTCATTTACTGCCCGTACATAAGTCCACACGGTTTTATCATCGTAGTTATAAATACCAGCCATCAAGTCTAAGATGATATGGGACTGGTCTGATTTAGGGAAAGTGTATTGATGGATTCCTACCCTTTTGGTAGTAGTAAGCTCTGCAGTAATGTTATCATCATCCAGTTTAACTTTATAATAACCTGCCTCTATTGTTTCATTTGCATGAGAAAATGCAGACCTGAAACCAGATTTGGTATCATTGGCCGTGCCGGGGTTCAATTGCAATTTACCCTGAGTAGGCATAATCAAAAAATCACCTAAATCTGAGTGTCCAGTGCCGCTAAAGTGGGTATGGCTAAAACCTACAATGGTTTTGTCATCATATTGATAACCTGCGCAATACTTATACACATCCCCATTGTATTTGCCATTTAACTCATAAGATAAGGTATCCGTATCCGGACTTAATTGAACGGCGCCAAAAGGAACGGTCGCACCCGGAAAGGTATGTCCCATTTTCTGGGTGCCTATGATAGGTTTTACATACTTTACTAAATTCTGCTGAGCATGAACTGCCAGGCCGGGTAATAAAAGGCAATACAAAAATATCTTTTTCATTCTAAAAATTAAACGGTTTATGACGTGCCTAAGGTAAAAAATAATGCATAGACTTTTACAAGCATTTGACTGCCTAATGCCATTCTCTGCATAAAATCTGCTATTTTTGCAACCTATAGATAATCACCGGGCTTTGAACCCGCGGCAGTATTAAATAACATGAGTAAAAAAGGCAGGATTCTGGTAGCCATGAGTGGCGGTGTAGATAGTTCAGTAGCAGCAGTAATGCTCCATGAACAAGGGTATGAAGTGATTGGTTTAACAATGAAAACCTGGGATTATGCCACTTCTGGCAGTAACAGTAAGGAAACAGGATGCTGCAGTTTAGATAGTATTAATGACGCCCGCACCTTGGCCGTTAATTATGGATTTCCTCATTATATCCTAGACATCAGGAACGAGTTTGGCGATTTTGTAATTGATAATTTTGTGGATGAATACCTTGCCGGCCGCACGCCAAATCCTTGTGTTTTGTGCAATACCCACATCAAATGGGAAGCTTTACTCAAAAGAGCCAATAAACTAGATTGCGAATTTATAGCAACTGGACATTACGCCAATATCAGGGCTCAAGACAGCGGCAGATACGTCATTTCTAAAGGGAAAGACGAAAATAAAGATCAATCCTATGTGCTTTGGGGCGTGTCTCAAGAAAATCTTGCACGCACACAATTCCCACTTGGCGCTTTCGCCAAATCAGATATCAGGCAAATGGCATTAGATATGGGACAGGAAGAATTGGCCAAAAAGAGCGAAAGTTATGAAATATGTTTTGTTCCCGATAACGATTATCGTGCCTTTTTAAAGCATAAAGTAGAAGCCCTTGAGCAACGTGTATCTGGTGGTAATTTTGTGTTAAGTAACGGAATGATTGTTGGCCAGCATAAAGGCTATCCGTTTTATACCATTGGGCAACGAAAAGGCCTTGGAATTGCTTTTGGAGAGCCAATGTTTGTGCTTCAGATCTTGCCAGAAAGCAATACTGTTGTACTGGGCAAAGCCGATGAACTGGAACGCCGCGAAGCGATGGTTAGGAATATCAACTTGGTTAAGTATGCAGATATTAATGAGCCAATGAATAATGTGATTACCAAAATCAGGTACAAAGATGCGGGCATGTTGAGCACCATCGTGCAAGAGAAGGATGGTATGAAGGTAGTGTTTGACCATGCTGTATCAGCAATTGCACCAGGCCAGTCGGCCGTTTTCTATGAAGGGAACGATTTGCTAGGTGGTGGGTTCTTGTGTTAATTCTTTAAGCGTCTAAGTGATTTGAAATCAGGTAAGGTATTGCAGTTTTAAAGCGTTTTCCTTTATATCTTTCAAAATAGTAATCTATGCGACCAAGATTAATCCCTGCAAAGCCAACCTGGTTTATGGTAGTAATTTTACCGCTTAAATTCTGCACATCCTCAGGCTCATCCATAAAAGTATGGGTGTGACCACCAATAATCAAATCTATGTTCCTGTTATTCTTAGCCAAAATCTTATCGCACATCCTGTCTGTTGGGTAAGTATAACCAATATGCGACAAACAGATTACCAAATCGCACTTTAGCTCATTTTTCAGTAAATCTGCCAGATCATTTGCCTTTTTTACAGGATCCAGAAATACCGTAGCGCCATAATTCTTTTTATCTACTATACCTTCCAGTTGTATTCCGATACCAAAAACCCCGATTTTTATACCCTGCTTATTAAATATCTGGTAAGGAAGTGTTGATTTTTCCAATATGGTATTTGAAAAATCATAATTGCTGCAAAGAATTGGAAACTTGGCATGTGGCAGCTGCTTATGAAAACCTTCCAGTCCATTGTCAAAATCATGGTTGCCCATAGTTGCGGCATCATAACCCATTGCAGTCATTAATTTCATTTCCAGCTCTCCACCAAACTTATTAAAATACGGTGTACCTTGAAATATATCACCCGCATCCAGCAACAACACATTTTTTTCTTTCTGTCTAATGGAACTGATCAGCGCCGCCCTTCTTGCAGTACCGCCCAAACCTTGAGTAGCAGATCCATCCATCGGGAAAGGCTCTATCCTGCTATGCACATCGTTTGTGTGTAAAATGGTCAACTTAATAGTATCGCCTGCTGCAATGGCATCTAAAGAACCAAAACTAAGCGCTAACGCACCGGCTAATACCCCGCTGTTTCTTATAAAGCCCCGGCGATTAATTTTTTGTAATTCTTCCATCTAGTTTTGGATTGATGATTTTTCCTAGGGCTTCTTGTTCTGTTACATAATTCACCAATGCATCACGCACTTTAAGGCCAATTGACTTTTTATCAATAGGCTGTTTAAAGCTTTGGGATTTATCACCCCCTCCGGCGATATAATCGGTTGTCATTACCCGATAGGTTTTAGCAGGATCAAATTTTTTGCCGGCAATCCAAACGTTCACAGGTTTTTTATTTACAATGGACATTTTTAAGCCTGCAACAGGCTCGCCATTATTAATTGCGATAAAATTTAGCAGGTCTTGCACGTCTGTACCGCTTAAGGTAAAAACTATAAATTGATTTTCAAAGGGCATCGTTTCAAAGATGTGCGACATGGTAATCTCTCCTGCCGGAATATCCACTCTTATTCCGCCTTTGGTAGAAGGCATCGCGAAATCGATAGCCGGGTCAAGTTTCAAAGCTTGCTGCATGCTTGCATCTGCAAAAAAATTGCTGATTAGACTTTCCGGATTATTATCATTTTCCTTTTTTGACATCAGCACTGCAGAATGCCCAATAACTCGGCTCATTTCGGCTTCCATTTGGGCCTTGTACGGGAGGTAGGTTTTGATTATCGAACTATCAACAGATAAGGTGTTGTTGATGTTGTATTCAGATCTATTCGCCTTAGCCAATTTATAACCAGATGCGCAACCCGCAAAGAGGAAAACGGCAAAAACAACAAGTGATGGTTTTAATAAGCTATTGTAAGCCATGAAAATACTTTGATGTATAAACGAATACAAAGAATGGAAATTGATGTTAAAAAAAAGAGAAATCCCGGTTAAGGATTTCTCTTTTTAACTCATTTAGTTTATAAGTTACAAGTTTTTGGTAATGTCTCCGCTAAGTGGTTCGATTGCAGAACGAAAACGATGAACCAACTGTCCTTTTTCGTTAATCAGGAATTTCTCAAAATTCCATCCAATATCACCTTTAAAATCTGGGTTTTCAGCAGCGGTTAGGTATGCAAACAAAGGATTGATGTCGCTACCTTTTACGCTTACTTTCTCACTCAAAAGGAATGTAACCTTGTAGTTACCTGTACAGAATTCTTTGATCTCTGCGTTGGTTGCCAGCTCCTGGTTGTTGAAGTTTGCTGCAGGAAAACCAATTAGCACAACATTTTTACCGTATTGCTGATGTAGTTTCTCCAAATCTTTATACTGAGGAGTGTACCCACATTTAGATGCTGTATTAACGATTAAGATCTTTTTGCCTTTAAATTTTGAAAGTTTAATCTCTTTACCATCAATTGTTTTAAAAGAGTAGTTGTAAACGCTTTTTGCTGGTGGCGTAAAGAACAGGCTCAGAAGAATTAATAATGTATTCATAGTTTTTGTTTTTATGTACATACGAAGTTAAGTACAAAAAGTATTACTTGCTAGTGGTATCATAATAGCTTTGTAAAAAGTTTTATGGCGTTTTTCCTGCCTTATTCCTACCGTTGTCCCACAAAAAGTACCTTAATCAAGAGTTCTGTAGAAGAAACGCAGGATAATGCAGGTAAGAGTGGGAAGTGTAGCCACTACAAATACCTATAAGGCATGGAATTAAGGGCGATTTTAAACCTGAATTCCTCAACTTAAATTAGGTCGTGTGGAAAATAATTCGTATTAAATGAATGATTGATTTTGAAATTAGCCTTATTTATAGCTTTATTTGCAAAAAAACGTTCTGAATGGCTAAGAATTTACTGATAGTTGAGTCACCCGCAAAGGCAAAAACAATTGAAGGGTATTTGGGAAAAGATTTCCTTGTTAAATCAAGTTACGGGCACATCCGCGACCTTGTTAAAGGAGATATGGGGATTGATATTGCTAATAATTTCAGTCAGACTTACGAAGTTCCGGCCGATAAAAAGCATGTCGTTGCTGAACTAAAGAAACTTGCTAAAGAGGCCGAAATGGTATGGCTCGCATCAGATGAGGATCGTGAGGGTGAGGCGATTAGCTGGCATTTATTTGAAACTTTAGGACTCAAAGAAGCCAAAACTAAAAGGATCGTTTTTCATGAAATCACTAAACCTGCAATTCTTAAAGCAATTGATCAGCCCCGCACTATAGATTATAACTTGGTACATGCGCAACAAGCAAGACGTGTGTTAGATCGCTTGGTTGGCTTTGAGCTTTCGCCTGTACTTTGGAAAAAAATAAAGCCATCACTATCTGCCGGACGTGTGCAGTCTGTAGCTGTTCGTCTTATTGTAGACCGTGAACGTGAGGTTACTAGATTTAATGCTGTTGCTGCTTTTAAAATTACTGCCCAGTTTTTAACTGGAAAAGGAAAAGAATTGGTTAAAGCAGAGTTGCCCCATCGTTTCGAAAAAGAAGCTGAGGCAGAAAAGTTCCTTCAGGATTGCGTTGGTGCAGGCTTTGATGTTGTTGGATTAGAAACAAAACCTGCCAGAAGAAATCCGGCCGCGCCGTTTACTACTTCTACGCTACAGCAGGAAGCATCAAGAAAACTGGGTTATTCGGTTTCAAGAACTATGCAAATCGCTCAGCGATTGTATGAAAGTGGAAGAATAACCTATATGCGTACTGATTCTGTCAATTTATCAGAAACCGCATTGCAAGCAGCAGCCGCTGAGATTAAATCTGCATGGGGAGAGAAATACCACCAGCTTAGAATATATAAAACAAAATCAGCAGGTGCCCAGGAAGCTCACGAAGCCATCAGACCCACTTATTTTAACCACCATACGGTAACTGGAGACAGTTCTGAACAGCGACTTTATGAGTTGATCTGGAAAAGAGCTATTGCTTCTCAAATGAGCGAAGCTTTATTTGAAAAAACTACTGCACAGATTGGCATTAGCACCCGCAAGGAGAATTTAATAGCTGAAGGTGAAGTGTTAAAGTTTGATGGCTTCTTAAAGGTTTACCTGGAGTCTAACGATGATGAAGATCTGGAAGACACGGACGGCAACAATATGCTACCGCCATTAGCTAAAGGTCAAGAATTATTTATTAAAGAAATGAGTGCTACGGAGCGTTTTTCTAGACCTCCAGCAAGATATACAGAGGCTAGTCTAGTAAAAAAACTGGAAGAATTAGGGATTGGAAGACCATCTACTTATGCGCCAACAATTTCTACCATTCAAAACCGTGGCTATGTGGTAAAGGAAGATCGTGATGGTAGGCAACGTGTATTTACTTCTATAGTTTTAACCGATAATAAAGTCTCTAAACAGGTTAAAACAGAAATTACTGGTGCAGAAAAAGGAAAATTGTTTCCAACCGATATAGGTGAAGTTGTAAACGATTTTCTGGTAGAACACTTTAAAGGTATTGTTGATTTTAATTTTACGGCAAAGGTAGAAAAGGAGTTCGACGAGATTGCACAGGGCTTGCAAGAATGGACAAAGATGCTCCACTCTTTTTATACACCTTTCCATACAGAAGTTGAAAATACATTGGAAAATGCAGAACGTGCAAATGGTGAGCGTTTGCTAGGTATTGATCCGGTTTCGGGCAAAAACGTATATGTAAAAGTTGGCAAATACGGGCCGCTTGTACAGATTGGCGAGCTGAGCGATGACGAAAACGACAAACCTAAGTATGCTAGTTTGGCAAAATCGCAAACTGTTGCTACGGTTTCATTAGAAGATGCACTTGAACAGTTTAAACTTCCCTTTCAACTGGAAGATTACGAAGGAAAAGAAGTTTCTGTGGGCGTTGGTCGTTTTGGCCCTTACGTTAAATGGGGCGACGCATTTATCTCTGTTCCAAAAAATGAAGATCCGCTAACCATTAACAGTACGCGTTCAATAGAAATTATAATAGAAAAAATAACTGCAGATGCGCCAATTGCGCACTATAAGGAATTGGGTGTAACGAAAGGAACAGGTAGGTTTGGACCGTTTATTAAATGGAATGACTTGTTTATAAATGTTCCAAAAGCGTATAATTTTGATGACCTGAAACAAAGCGATATAGAAGAACTTATTGATAAAAAACTGGAAAAGGAAGCCAATAGGTTTATTCAAATCTGGGAAAGTGAAAAGATAGCTATTGAAAACGGTCGCTGGGGGCCATTTATAAGGTTTGGTAAAGAAATGCTTAAGCTTCGTAAAAACCCGGTAAGTAATGATAAATATACTCCGGAAGAGTTGGCTTCTATGCCGCTTGATGATGTTAAAAAGCTAATCGTAGAACAAATTCCAGCCGCTTTTGAACCTAAGAACAAAAAAACGACTGTTAAAAAAGCAGGTTCCGCCGTTAAGAAAGCTACCACCAAAGCGCCTGTTAAGAAGAAAACTGTAGCGAAGAAATAGCCTTTATTTTATGAAAAAAGACCTGCCTGATAATATTGTTACCGATGTAGGTATTGCTGTAGTTTTGCTTAATGAAACTCCAGAAGTAAAAAACTGGACAGTCTACGTGGTAAACTTTAAAGATATTCAGATAGATAATGTATTGATCAGCTCTAAGGGATATGGCGAAAAAGACGGTAAAAAAGTTAAAACATCTGTTTTAAGACATTTTGTAGGGGATGTTAAATCGCACGCCTTTGCTGGTGTTGAAGCTATTGATACCGAAGTATTTGGCTTAACAAACGAGTATTGGCTGAGTTATTATATTGACGGTATTATTTTTGATAAGAAGTTTATTTTTTTACCAGAAAGTATTGTTGATGAAAACCTGATCAGGATACCCCTTATCAACAAGCCTGGCGTAATGATAAAATAAACGTTTTACTCTCGTGCTTTTTCCCTAATTTTCCTGCACATTTTATTGGTACAAATTACGCATGGAATCCTCAAATACCCCCTCCTTTCAAAAAAACAACAAAGCACTTATAGTCGGTATTCTAATAGCAGGAGCCGCAATTGCTGCATTTTTCGTATTAATGAAACCTAAAAAGGCTGCCGATTATAACCAGCAGTATGCAAAATATATCGAAGCTTTTACATCGGGCACGGTCTCGAAGAAGAGCTTTATCAGGATCCACTTGGCCGCACAGGCAAAAACCTTGTCGGACATAGGAACTCCAGATAACCGCGACTTGTTTAGCTTTTCTCCTTCTTTAACTGGAAAAGTATATTGGATTGATGCACAAACGGTTGAATTTAGGCCAGATCGTGATATGCAACCTGATAAGAACTACGAAGCTACATTTCATCTTGGTAAAGTAACCACTACGGAAGGCGTTTTAGGAGATTTCGATTTTGAGTTTAAGGTCATAAGGCCCGGTATCAGCGTTACACAAAACGGATTAGTATCTCAAAATAGCACCTCCACTGATTACATGAAGCTTACTGGTCAGGTAAGCACTTCAGATCAGGAGGATGCAAAAATACTGGAGAAAGTTATTTCGGCAGAATTCTCACAAAAGCTTAATATTAAGTGGCAGCACAACCCTGCAAACAAGATCTCTACGTTTGTAATAGATAGTATTAAAAAAGTTAAAACGGATAATAAGTTAGTGTTAAGCTGGTCTGGCTCATCAATTGGCGCAGAAGACAAAGGTGATATTGAGGTTACAATACCTGCGATTGGAGAATTTCGCGTATTGGATATTCGGGCAGTTCAGGATAATGAAGATTATGTATTGGTGCAGTTATCTGAACCGGTTGGTGTTGCTCAAGACCTGACGGGGATGATTACAGTGGGCTCACTATCTGATTTGAGGTATACTATAGACCGAAGTCAGGTTATGCTGTATTCAGCAGAAACACTAGAAGGAAATTACTCAGTTACTGCTAATCCCGGTATTGAAAATCTGCATGCACAGAAAATGCAGGCCGGTAAAACTGCAAACTTGATATTTGAAAAAAAGTTGCCAGCGGTAACTATTGCCGGAAGCGGCACTATATTACCAAATTCAGGTAAACTCGTATTGCCTTTTGAAGCAGTAAACTTGAAAGCAGTTGATGTTACAATTGTAAAGATTTTTGAAGACAACATACCTCAGTTCTTCCAGAGTAACGATTATAAAGATGGAAATGAACTTCGCCGCGTGGCAAAACCGGTAGTAGAAAAAACCATTAAACTTGATGATGATAAAGCTTTAGATCTACATAAGAAGAACCGTTTTACACTAGACTTAGACAAGCTTTTAAAAACAGAACCTGGAGCAATTTACCGCATTACTATAGGTTTCAGAAGATCTTACAATATTTATAAGTGTGCAGATGCCGGTAATGATGGTACTGGGCTAGTGAGCACGCAAGGCGAATCAGGTGATGAGGAATATCAGGGCTACGGTGAAAAGATAGATCAGGACGATGATTTTTGGAACAGGTATACTAGCTATTATTCAAATGGTTATAGATGGGCAGACCGGGATAATCCATGTACACCATCTTATTATACCAGCGAAAGATGGGCCAGCAGAAATGTAATGGTATCTAACATCGGGTTAATAGCTAAGCGCAGTAATGACAAAAGCATGTTAATTGTTGCTACTAACCTGCTAACTGCTCAGCCCATGAGCAGTGTTGCTATTGATCTGTTGGATTACCAGCGGCAGGTGATTGATCATATCGTTACTGATGCCGATGGGATGGCAAAATTGATCCCGACGAGGAAACCATTTTTACTCATTGCTAAGGATGGTAAGGAACGTGGTTATCTAAAATTGGACGATGGGGGTTCTCTCCCACTAAGTAGATTTGATGTTGGGGGTGATGTGGTACAGAATGGTTTGAAGGGCTTTATTTATGGAGAACGTGGCGTATGGCGACCGGGTGATTCTTTGTTCTTATCATTTATACTGGAAGACAGGCTTAAAAAATTACCTGAAGCTTATCCTGTTACTTTTGAGTTGTACAATCCACAAGGGCAACTGATTAAAAGAAATATTGGTGCCAGCCCACTTAATGGTTTTTATGCTTTTAAAACAAAAACGGAAGCCAATGCACCAACGGGCAACTGGACAGCAAAAGTTAAAGCCGGCGGATCTGTATTTACCAGAACGGTAAAAATAGAAACCATAATGCCCAATCGCTTAAAGATAAACTTTGACATCGGCAATGCCGGATATTTAGGCATAGGTGCTAACTCTTACGCCACCATAAAGGCCAACTGGTTGTTTGGCGCCCCTGGTAAAAACTTGGGGGCTAAGGTCGACGTGAACCTTAACACCATGAAGACCACGTTTAAAGGTTTTGAAGCGTATGAGTTTGATAATCCTACGGTAGTGTTTCAATCTCAGCTAAAGAATATTTTTGAAGGTAAGCTTGATGAGAACGGTAGTGCCAAAATTAGTACCAATCTTAGTGAGAATAACGCTGCACCGGGTATGCTTAAAGCTAATTTTACTACCAGGGTATTTGAAGCGGGGGGTAACTTTAGTATAGATAATTTTAGTATTCCGTACCATGTTTATACCGATTATTATGGGATAAAAACTCCCGATGGTGAACGGCTTAGTGGCATGTTGTACACCGGTAAGGACCATCAGGTTGAATTGGTTAATGTTAACCGTGACGGTAAATTGATCAAAGGAAATGGTACTGTGGAGGTGGAATTGTATAAGGTACAATGGCGCTGGTGGTGGGAACAAGACAATGAAAGCTCCTTCGCTAATTTTACACAGAACACCTATAATAAGTTAATTAGTAAGGACCAAGTGGCGCTTAAAGATGGTAAAGGTAAATGGAATCTTAGGGTTAATGAGCCTGAATGGGGTCGTTATCTTATTCTGGTAAGAGGAATTAACGGAGGCCATGTTACCGGTAAATCTGTTTATGTGGATTGGCCGGGCTGGGCACAGCGTGAGTTGGGAGCGAATCCTACGGAAGCATCCATGCTTTCGTTTACAGCTGATAAGAAAACATATAAAGTCGGGGAGGATATAGTGCTTACTATTCCTTCTGGTAAGGGCGGGAAAGCGCTGATCTCTATTGAAAACGGAAGTAAAGTTATTAAGACTTTCTGGATCGATACCAAGCCCGGACAAACGCAGTTTAAGTTTAAAGCAGAAGCTGAAATGACGCCAAATGTTTTTGCTAACGTCACTTTATTACAGCCACATGCACAGACCGTAAATGATTTACCGATTAGAATGTACGGAGCCATACCTATTCTTGTAGAAGATCCGCAAACTATATTAAAGCCCATTATTGGAATAGCTGATCAGATCAGGCCTGAAACAGAAGTAAGCCTATCAGTAACTGAACAAAACAGCAAAGCTATGACCTACTCCATTGCTGTGGTAGATGAAGGCTTACTTGATCTGACAAGGTTTAAAACACCTGACCCTCATTCAGTTTTTTATGCTCGTGAGGGACTTGGCGTGAAAACATGGGACCTTTTTGATAACGTACTGGGCGCCTGGGGCGGTAACCTGGAGCGTATCTTGAGCATCGGTGGAGACGGTTCTATTAATAGGAACCTTAGTCCGGCAAAGGCCAATAGGTTTGTTCCTGTAGTAAAATACCTGGGGCCTTTTGCATTAACGAAAGGTGAAAAAAAGATACATAAATTTAAACTCCCGCAATATATTGGCGCGGTTAGGGTCATGGTTATAGCTGGACAGGATGGAGCTTATGGGTTTGCAGAAAAATCTGTACAGGTCAAAAAGCCACTTATGCTATTGGCTACGTTACCAAGGGTGATTGGTCCGGGTGAGACATTTACTTTACCTGTTACTATATTCTCAACGATAGCTGGGGTAAATAATGTCGCAGTGCTGTTACAGGCAAAGAACCTGCAGGTTATTGGTTCAGTTAAACAAACGTTGCAATATAAAGTACCGGGAGAACAATTGGTTTATTTTCAAATTAAGGCACCTGAGTTGGCTGGTGTTGGAAAAATACAGGTAATTGCCCAAAGTGGCACGGAGCGAGCGGCTTATGATGTAGAAATAGACATTAGAAACCCCAATCCATTTATCACCAATGTGATATCAGCCACGCTGCAACCTGGAAAAAGCTGGTCGGCAAAGTATGCCGCTATTGGTATGCCGGGTACCAATGCCGGAACATTGGAAATATCTTCAATCCCTCCTATCAATTTAAAAAAGAGGATGAGTTATTTGATCCAGTATCCGCATGGCTGTGTAGAACAAACTACATCAGCTGTGTTTCCTCAGCTGTTTTTAGGGCAGATAGCTGCTTTAAGTGAGCAAGAGAAATTGGTAACAGAAAGAAATATAAAATCGGGCATTATCAAATTAAAGGGTTTCCAAACTCCTGATGGTGGATTAAGTTACTGGCCGGGTGAGGGAAAATCTGACGACTGGGGAAGTAGCTATGCCGCGCATTTTCTGGTAGAGGCTCAAAACGCCGGCTATAGCCTGCCTGTTGGAATAATGAATGAATTGCTGGTCTATTTGAAACGAAAAGCCAGTGCTTGGGCGCCGAATTCGGATAATTTTTACGGTGGTGATCTGGCTCAGGCATACCGTTTATATGTATTGGCTTTAAGTAAGAAACCTGATATAGCTGCTATGAATAGGTTAAGAGGTTTCCAATATTTATCGGTAACCGCAAAATGGCGTTTAGCAATTGCTTATCAGCTTGCAGGGCAAGCCAATGCAGCACTTGGATTGATAAAAGCTTTACCTGTAACAGTAAAGGATTACGATCAATTAGGTGGGACTTATGGCTCTGCAATGCGGGATGAAGCGATGATATTGGAGGCTTTGGTTCTTCTTGGCCGGAATGATGCAGCCTTAAAAGAAATGCTGTTGGTGGCTTCTAATTTAGGAAAGGACAGTTGGTACAGTACACAAACCACAGCTTATGGTATTCTTTCGATAGCTAAATTCTGCAGTCGCGGAAATGCAGCATTAGGGTTGAAATATAATTACGTTATTGATGGTAAATCTGGCAAACAGGATACGAAGCAGTTTGTAAGCAATACCCCATTAACTTTTAAAGGCGGTGTTTACCTGCAAAATAATAGTAACAGGGTGCTATTCGCTCGCTTAATTGTACAGGGACAACCAGTTGCTGGTCAGAATAACCTATTGGCAGACAATAAGGATGCACTGCTTATGGGTGTTAGTTATAAATTGCTTAATGGTAAAACAATAGATCCATCTATGTTAAAGCAAGGTTTAGATTTCTATGCTGAAGTGACGATTAAAAATCCAGGTAAAATGGGTGATTACGAACAGATGGCATTGACGCAAATCTTCCCTTCAGGCTGGGAAATTATCAATACCAGGCTAAATGACAATGAGAATATTTTAGCTTCTTCTCCTTACACCTACAGAAACATAAGAGATGACAGGGTGCTCACCTATTTTAACCTTCGGGAGCATGAAACTGTGGTTTACAAAGTGTTGCTAAATGCGGCATATATTGGACGCTATTATTTGTCCAATGTACAGTGCGAGGCCATGTATAACAACAACATAAGTGCTACAAAATCAGGTAAATGGGTTCAGGTTGTTAAATAGTTTATTGCCTTTACCCTATCTTGATAAGAATGAATCGAATGAAGCCTAAGGCAAGTCAGATTAAGGTTATAAAAATACTAGCCTTAATTGACTTGATTTTCATTCTCGTATTGATCTGGTTTCTTTTTTCACTTCCAAAAAAGCTGTTTGATGTTCCTGTATCTTATGTTCTTGAGGCCTCGGATGGACAGTTGCTAAGCGCATCGATTGCGGCCGATGGGCAGTGGCGCTTTCCTTCTGCAGCGGTTGTACCTGATAAATTTAAAAAATGCATCGTAGCTTTTGAAGATAAGCGCTTCTATAACCATCCGGGAATTGACATTTTGGCGCTCGCAAGGGCCATCAGACAGGATATAAAAGCCAAACATGTAGTAAGTGGAGGCAGTACGATAAGCATGCAGGTAATGAGATTGTCACGCAGACAAGATCGTACCTTATGGCAAAAGATGATTGAAGCATTGCTTTCGCTGAGACTCGAGCTCGGCTATTCCAAAGAAGATATCTTAAAATTGTATGCAGCACATGCGCCTTTTGGAAGTAATGTAGTAGGTATTGAAGCAGCTGCATGGAGGTATTATGGACGTAGTGCAGAAAGTCTTTCCTGGGGCGAGATGGCTACACTAGCTGTGCTACCTAACAGCCCGTCGTTAGTCCGCCCCGGCAAAAACTCAGCACTTTTAATCAGGAAAAGGAATGTTTTATTGGATAGACTGGTTCAATTAAAGGTAATAGATAAAGCAACCGCAAACCTATCTAAATTAGAACCCATACCTGGCCTTCCGTTGCCGCTACCACAGTACGCCCCTCACCTTTTAAACCGCTATAAGAATGAATTTACAACTCTAAAAGGGCTCAATGATAAGATCTCCGCAAGGATAAAAACTACTTTGAATTTTGAGCTGCAATTAGCAGTAAATGCAGTATTAAAACGTTATAATAACCGTTACCGAGCAAATGGGATCAACAATATTGCAGCATTGGTATTAGATGTAGAAACAGGAAACGTATTGAGTTATAACGGTAATATCTATCAGCCTGAAAACAAAGAACTGGAAAGCCATGTAGATATGATCAGAGCGGCTAGGAGTCCGGGTAGTACACTAAAACCCTTACTCTATGCGAGCATGTTGACTGATGGGTTTTTGCTACCTAAAACACTGATACCAGATATCCCTACTCAGATTGGAGGTTATGCACCACAAAACTACGACTTGGGGTATGATGGTGCAATCCCCGCAAATCATGCACTGAGCAGGTCTTTAAACATACCTGCAGTTAAAATGCTCCAGTCTTACAAATACCAGCGGTTTTATGATAAATTAAAAAATCTTGGCTTTAGTACATTGAACAAACCAGCAGATCATTATGGCTTATCGCTAATACTAGGTGGTAGTGAAGTAACAATGTGGGATTTAGCGACCGCCTACCTTGGCATGGCCAAAACGTTAAAGCATTTTAATGAGTATGCAGGTAAATATAATCCGCACGATTATGATGATCCAAAGTATATTACAGACAAAAGGGATAAAAGATTTGACAAGTACGATTACCAGAATACTTCAACATTTGATTATGCCTCCATATGGAATACTTTCAATGCCATGGAAGAATTGATGAGACCTGGAGAAGAAGGGTTATGGGAACAGTTTTCCTCTTCCCAAAGAATTGCGTGGAAAACCGGTACCAGTTTTGGGTTTAGAGATGCCTGGGCAATTGGTTTGAATTCTAAGTATCTGGTATGCATTTGGGCGGGAAATGCAGATGGTGAAGGAAGACCCGGACTAACAGGTATTGATATTGCAGCTCCTGTAATGTTTGATATATTTAAGCAGCTGCCTGGAGGATCGTGGTTTAAGACTCCTTCTAATAAATTGGAAAAGCTATTGGTTTGTAAACAGAGTGGATATAAAGCTGGCGAATTTTGTACAGATAAGATTACTCAATTGGTTTCAGCCGCGGGTAACAAAACAGCACTTTGTCCGTATCATAAATTGGTTCATCTGGATAGAACTGGTAATTTCCAGGTAACAGATCAATGTGATTTTGTAGGTAACATGATCCATAAATCTTGGTTTATACTCCCTCCTGCTATGGAATATTATTACAAGATAAAAAACAGTGAATATAAGCCGCTTCCACCTTTTAAGACAGGTTGCTTAATTGGTGATGGGAATACCGTAATGGAAATGATCTACCCGAAAAACAATGCCGTTGTATATATTCCTATCGAGTTTAACGGAAGTAGAGGGAAAATTATTTTAAATGCCAGCCATAGGGATAGTTACGCTAAAATCTACTGGCATATCGATAATGAATACGTAGCCACAACACAAAACTACCATCAACTTGCGGTTAGTCCGCCGCCTGGAAGGCATGTTCTAACATTGGTAGATGAACATGGAGAAAGACTTACACAAGTATTTACTGTGATTAATAAATGATTTAATTGGTTGCAATAAGCTTACGGTTTATCCCTCCAAAGACGATCAGGTATTGCGCAACAAAATAAATAATCGTAATGTAGATTACACCATAGTTGATGTTCGCAATAAAATGGTCATAAACCATTATCGCATCAGATAGCATAAAGAAAATAGCGCCCGATAGGATAAGATTAAAACTACGGTTATTTACCCGAAGGTTTCTAAATGTAGCCATCAGCACCATAAACCCAATAATGAGTATAAATAGTAGAACAGGTATTCTCATTGAACCCAGATGTGGACGAAGATAAAAGAAAAAGCTAGTGCAAAATAATGCACAGATGAAGAGTGTGATCCTAGCTGTTTTTTTGTCTAGTTCAGGGGCAGATCGAAAGTCAAGATAAAAGGCACTGATGTAAAAGAGGTGACAAAGCAGAACGGCAAAAAGACCAAATATAAAGCAAACCGGATATTTGGAACCAAACATCAGAAGGATATCACCAAGGAGTGTTAAGCACAAACCTGTTACTATTCTTTTATGAAACCTCCCTTTTAATTTAGTTTCAACAATAAATAAAGTAATCAATGAAATGATAATGAGCGATTTAGCTGCAACCTTCATCCATTCCATAT
This sequence comes from Pedobacter sp., assembly GCA_025351765.1. GTDB lineage: Bacteria > Bacteroidota > Bacteroidia > Sphingobacteriales > Sphingobacteriaceae > Pedobacter. The sequence goes on along the minus strand of JANXVH010000054.1, from coordinate 9,086 downwards.
CATTTAGAGTGCCATATATGTAGCCTGCAACTATTAATAAGAAAAGAATATTAAATCTAAGATATTTCTTAAGCATCTCTATTGTTATCTATGGGATATAAAGCCAAATTTTGCACAAAAAGGCATCAACCTAAGCTAAAGCTTAGATAAATGCCTTTATTTATCTCAAATAGTAAGTTATAAATTGAAATGCCAGAAAGCAATAATTAATAGCTTTTCTCCGTACGGTTATTGCGTTTAAAACCGCCGCCACCGCCGCCAGCTCCACCAGCTCCACCTGTATTAGGCTTCTCTTGTGCTTCAGCTACTTTAATTCTGTTACCATTGTAATCACCGCCATTCATGCGTTTGATCGCTTCTTTTGCCTCTTCATCGACAGGCATTTCCACAAAACCAAAACCACGACTTTGACCAGTCTCACGATCTTTGATAATTCTAAGTGATTTTACTTGACCGAAATCACCAAATACGGCTGTTAATTCATCTTCCCCTACTTCTAAAGGAAGGCCTGTAATAAATATCTTCATTAATGTTTAAAAATTTCCACAAAGTTAAGCATTTTCTGCTTAAAAACCAATGTTAGTGTCAGTTATAAGTATAATTGTCATTTTCAATAACAGAAGTAAAAGTGTAATGTTTTAATCAATTTTAACAGGTATATTAAAAACTCTTATATTCGGCGCTTCAATCAATCATTTACATGAAACATTTATTCTATTTGTGCGCTTTTATAGCTTTTGCATTTATCGCCTGTAATGGGGGAAATTCTTACAAGGGTAGCAATCAATCAGACAATAACACCACACCGGATACTGTACGGCTGGATGCAGTTAAGAATAGAGACATGTTAATTATTCTCAGTATACTACCTGATTCTATTACCAAAACATTTCCTTGGACTAGAGAGCAGCGCAGAAATTTGAGAGCGCAATTGGATTCTCAAAAATACTACCTGGATAGTGCACATCATTTTTCTCAGCTAAAGAAGTTTGAAAACAATCATATTGAGTTCGGTTCTAAAGACAACTCATTTTCCATGACTGCCTACCAGATTAGAGACGGACATTACGTTATTTTGGCTAAAGATGAAATTGAAGGCAAACAAACCATCAACGCGTATGAACTTTACAAAAATAGCGCTGAAAACATGCCATTGAATGAAATTCTTGGTAAATATAACTATATGTTCTTAAAGGACGCAAGCAGTCAGTCTTGCTTAGGGATGTTCTATGAAAAGAATCCTATTTTCGATTTTGATATAGCTGATCCTTCAATTGTGATAATAAAGCTTAAAAATTATTCAGAATCTGATTCTAAAGATTGTATAAAAGGAAACGAACTTTCGCTAAGATTTAATGTACGCACCCACCCTTTTGATGTGGCTGGAATTAAGTGGTCAGACTAACAGTTTAAGATAATTGACGTAACAGTAAGCACAATATATTTCGTAGCTTAGATTTCAAATTATAGAATCTACCACTATATATTAATAGAAATCAAGTAATGTATATGAACGAAGTAAATGCAGCTATATTAGTCATAGATGACGAAGAAATTGTAAGGGACAACATTGAAGACATCCTGGTTCCCAAACAACAATCAGCACAGAGTGAACTTATAAGCGATGCAGAAAGCTTATTATTTGCTGAGCCGAAACCTTTGCTTTCACCAAGAATAAGTAACCTTCCAACTTTTACTGTTGATAAAGCAGTTAATGGAATGGAGGGACTAAAACTCATTAAAGCTTCTTTAGAAGCTGGAAAGCCTTATGCAGTTATTTTTTTAGACATGCGAATGCCCGGGTGGAGCGGCCTTGAAACAGCTATTGAAATTAGAAAGTATGATAGTAAAGCAGAGATTATCTTTGTAACCGCATTTAGCGACCGCTCCATCGATGAGATCGTAGAGCAGGCTGGTCAAAATGTGGGTTACCATTGTAAACCATATGCATCAGAAGAAATTATTCAATTGGCTACAAAGGGTGTAGCTGATTATAATAGAATGCGCAACCTTGAAAACCTTATAGATTCTATTTCTTCTATTGAATTAAACAAGCCTCAGCTTACTTCTTTACTAAGAAACATCCTTGATCAGATATCAACTTCTCTTAATACTGACATGGCGTTGATTGGTAAATTGCATGATGATCTTAGCTATGAGAAAGTTCTTTCAATTGGTGCAATCGAAGAAAAAATCAATCTTCAAGAATTGATTACCGTAATAAAAGGTGTTGACATTGTCAAAAACCAAGTAATGCAGATCGATGAATTGGTAGTTGCCCGTTTAGATGATTATTCCATTTTTGTTGTACTTAAAAAACAGGAAAAACTGAAGGTGGAAAAGATGTACCTGCTAAAACTTTTTATTCAAAATGCTGCTCAAGCTATACGTAATGCCGAATTGAATGAGCAACTGCTGCAAAAAGAAAAACTTTCAGCGGTAGGAAATGCAGTGGGTATGGTAATGCACGATCTACGTTCACCCATCAAAAACATTAAAGTTATTACCTCTTTAATTCGTGATGATTACCCAAATAGTGAGCTTTTAGATATGATCGATCAATGTACTGAACAAGCATCAGAGATATTTGACGACTTTCTGGATTTTATAGGGCAAACACCTGTAGAAAAATTTCCTGTAAACGTTAATAAATTAGTAGATGAGGCATTGAAACAAGCCGGAACCCGGGATGGTTTCGAAAACATAACGCTTCATAAGGATATACCAGAATTGTTAATGGTTCCGGGAGATGAAAGCAAACTTAGGCGAAGTATTATTAATTTGGTAAATAACGCTGTTGATGCCCTTCATGATAATAAGGTGCCAAATGCGTCCGTAACTGTTTCGGCTAGTCTATATCAGGGTAATCAAGTGCTTATAACAGTAACGGATAATGGTCCGGGCGTACCCATAGAAATCGGCAAAACATTATTTGAACCGTTTGTTACCAAGCAAAAAAATAAAGGAACTGGCTTAGGGTTGGCTATTGTTAAACAGTTTATAACTGCCCATGGTGGCGAGATATGGTTTGTTAACAATCCGGGTGCGGTTTTTTCTATACTTCTTCCTCAATAAAAAATACGATTGCAATCAATCAAATTCGCAATAATACGGTTACACCAAATATATAATTAATGGAAGATACTACATTGACTACCGAAGAGTTAAGTAATGAATTAGCGAAATATAAAGCGCTTATTGAGGCTTCTAATACTGGTGCCTGGGAGTATTTGTTAGATACAGATGAGTTGTTGTGTAATGATATTTATTATTCAATGCTTGGTCGCGATAGCTGTGAGTTTAACTCAGTAGATCAACGCAAGCTAAAAACTGCATGGGCAGATTTTCTTCACCCAGATGATAAATCTAAAGCTGTTAATGGCTTCGTAAAATACCTGAAAAATCCTGGCACTGAAATGTATGAGTGCTACTTCCGTATGCGCCATGCGGATGGAAGTTGGGTTTGGATCTTGTCTAGAGGGAAATTGAGCCATGAAAAGAATAAGGGCGATGCTAAAATCGTAATTGGCACCCACATCAATGTCACACAGAATAAACTGTCAGAAGAAACGATAAGTCAGGAGCGCATTTTGCTTAGAACACTGATAGATAATTTGCCAGATCCTATATATATAAAAGATGCCGAGGCTAGAAAAGTTATTTCTAATGTTGCCGATGTGAAGTCTATTGGAGCAAAATCAGAAGCGGATGTCATAGGTAAAAATGACATGGAGTTATTTCCTGAGAATATTGAAATCGCAAAACGTGGTTACGAGGATGACTTAAGTGTTTTAAAAGAAGGCAAATCTATCCTTAACAGAGAGGAATTCTTTTTTGATACTTCAGGAAAAAAACGCTGGCTGCTCACCTCTAAAGTTCCCATAAAAGACGAATCAGGTAAAATTAATCGTCTATTGGGCATCGGACATGATATCACACAGCGCAAACAGGCTGAAGAAATGTTAAACCAGTTAAACATCGAGCTTAGTAGTCAATCTGAAGTATTAAGCAAGCAGGCTGAAGATCTTAGATTTTTAAATGAACAACTTAGCCAGCAAAAAGAACAAGAACTGGAAAAAGCAATAGCACAGGGTAAGTTTGAAATTGCTTCTGAGGTATTACATGATATTGGAAATGCTATTGTCGGTTTTGGTGCACACTTAAGTCGCATTAATCGCACTTTAGAACAAAACAAGATAGAAACTATAAAAAATCTTGGTGGGTTTTTGAAGGCGCAAAATAGCTTACTAAGTGGGGCGTTGGGCCAAGATAAAGCAAATGCACTGGTAACCATTACAGAGGGCGTGGCTAAAACACAAGAGGAGAATCGAATTGAAATTGATACCTCTATAAGAGAATTGTTAAACATTGTTGCGCACGTTCAGGAAATTCTTAACATACAAAGGCAATTTGTTAGAGGCCGAAGTGGTGTTCAGGAGCGAAAACCAGTTAATCTGGTTAACATTATTGACGATAGCAAATCGATGCTGTTTGCCTCCTTTGAAAGGCACAATATTAATTTTAGTATAAAAATACGTCCGGGGAAATATGTAATAAAGGGTGACCAAACTAAGCTAATGCAGGTCATTTTAAATATACTTAAAAACAGCCTGGAAGCTATGCCCCTAGATGCACCTGAAAAGAACATCACCCTTACATTGGATGCATATGATGGTTTCATTGAATTGAAATTAACAGACAATGGCGGTGGGTTTGATGAAGTAACTAATATGCATTTGTGCGAAAGAGGGTTTACAACCAAGAAAAGCGGTACTGGCCTTGGTCTATATAATTGCAGATCAATTGTTGAAAGCCATACGGGATCATTTGATATAAAAAGTGACGGTACCGGATTAGGCGCTGTTACTACTATAAAATTCCCCCTCTCCTAAAATCTAGGTTTATCACACAGCTATAATTTAAGATCAATGAAATCAAGAAGAAGTTTTTTATATCAAGGGATTACGGGTATTGTTGCTGGTACTTTTTTAAATTCTACCAGTGTTTTGGCAACTGTGTCACAAAGTGTTGTTAAAAACGGTAAAGATCCGTTTAGCGTTGGAATGGCCGGCTTTAGCTTTTTAAATTTTAAACTGGATGATTCTTTGACAATGATGAAGAAGGTGGATGCACATTATCTTTGTATCAAAGACTTTCATTTACCTTTCAATTCTACCGCTGATGAGATAACTGCGTTTCATACTAAACTAAAAGAAAGTAACGTTACGGGATATGCGGTTGGACCAATTTACACCAAGACAAAAAAAGAGATTGATAATGCATTTGACTATGCTAAACGTGTTGGAGTTGATCTGATTATTGGAATACCTTTACATGCCGACCTAGATTATGTTAGTGAAAAAGTAAAGCAAACTAATATACGTTATGCAATACATAATCACGGACCTGAAGATGAATTGTATCCTACAGCAGAAAGTATTTATAATTTGATTAATAAATTAGATTACAGAGTGGGTATTTGCTTTGACATTGGTCATGATACCCGTGCGGGCAAAAATGTAAGTGACGACTTTAAGAAATATAGCAGCCGCATCTTTGATATGCACCTTAAGAACGTAACTGCTACTGCTAAAACAGGTACTACATGTGAACTTGGAAGAGGAGTTATAGATATACCTTCATTGGTAAAAATGATGAGAAAGGTTAAATATAAAGGGGTTTGCGCGTTGGAATACGAAAAGGACATGAAAGATCCCTTAGTCGGCATAGCAGAATCAGTAGGTTATTTTAGAGGTGTGTGTGCTGCCGAAGCGTAACCAAAAACCGTTCGCCCGTGGGCAGTCTTTACGCCAGTAGGCCCCGTCCTATTTAAACTGGGCATAAAACGGGTTGCCCGATTCAAACGCCCGCTGCCTCCCCAACTTGTGCATATTGAAAGGCTCTGCCTTCAAAAATCTGTGGCAGAGCCTATCTATTGGGCTAAATCTTGTGGCTATATTTATCTTTAATTATTTGGAGGTTGCTAATGTCAAAAGAAAGGTGGACTCTTTATTTGCAAAAACGCTATGGGCAATCCCGGCATGCAATGCTAACATTTGCCCCTCTTTAAATTCACATGATCGCTTGGCCGTACGAAATGAGATGTTCCCTTCTAGTAATTGAACACTTATTATTCCGGGCGCCGTGTGGGTTTTCATTTCCGCACCTTCGTGCAGGGCGATCATCACAATGCGCATAGCATCCGTTTTGAATATAGTAATGGCATTTCGGTCGCCGTTTACCCAAGCCTGCTCTTGTTTGATTTGCTTGCGGAAGCGGGACAAATCAACCTCAATGAGTTCAGCATCCAGTACCCGTTCTCCTTCCGGTCGTTGGGGAGTGGCTTCATTTGATTTTTCCTGAATAAATCCTATCGATTCTTCCTGGACGCTAGAATTATTACTAGTCAGTGCCCTAATTAATTCATCGGTTATCGGGTTACTAGAAATACCATATCCATTTAATAAAACCCCTTTAATATTATGTTTAGTAGATGAGATAGCATAGATTATCGCTTCATCGCCCGGGTCTGTCACCCCTTCGAAACGGTAATGTTTATCGACTACGAATTCATCAGGATGAAGCTGTAGTGAGTTGCCATGGCAAACCAAACAGTTGTCCTGTAAATTGAAGTCTACTGTGTAACCATTTTCTTTCAGATGATTTAATACTTCCGTAACTGTGGTCATTGTGTTCATAGGTTTGAATGTAATATACTATAAAACGATCGGTCAGTTTTTAACGCTTTCTTTTGCTTTCTTTTGTTTTAGAGTCAAGCAATGTGCCGCACAGGCATGCAGTTTGTAATTTTTATGGGTAGTACCCATGTTATGGCCTTTAGGATCCAGTATTTCGCATTCTTCTGCGTTTTTGTCTTTAACGGTAATAACATTCTCACCGGCCAGGTTATAATAATTGCCGTTCTTTTGTGCTTTACCTAGATTTTTTCCTTGGGCGTCGATCACGTTGCCATTTTTATCGATGAAGTAAATGGTTTTCCCTTTATTGTCCCTGACGATATCGTCTTTACCAATAAATCCTATTTTATTCCAGCCGTGATCATGGATTTCTCCTTTTTTATTGATGTGTATTTTTTGAGTAGTATCTGTTTTGGTTTGAGCAAAGGCATTCATGCAGACACTGGCAACAAGGGTAAATGCGATTATAAATACTTGGTGTAGATTTTTCATGGGTGTTCAGATTTGTTTATCCAAACCTCCATGTTTCAAACTCGATAAGCTATGACTATCATTATGTTAAATAATGACATATATCATTATAAATTGAACTAAATCACTTTTGCTGGTTCGGTGCTGTCGGGATCTTCTTGGTTCTGGCCATTAATGGGATTTCAGCTGAACAAAGCCTGGCTGCAAGTGGATGACCAATAACTTTATTATTCATGCCTATTTTATACTTTTATTCTTAATTTCGTGGTTATACCTCTAGCTAATGTGCACTACAGATATTTACTAAAATTAAAGCGGATCAATAATAACATTACATGAAGAAAATATATCTAGGTGACGCGGGAGGTAATACATGAAGGTATAAGTATGCATAATATATTCGTAGCTTAGATTTCAAATTATAGAATCTACCACTATATATTAATTGAAATCAAGTATTGTATATGAACGAAGTAAATCTCAAAGAATTGCTTAATGTGCTCTCCGCTGTTAAAAATGGACGTTTGAATATTAGAATGCCTGTAACTCAAACAGGAATTGAAGGTCGCATTTGCGAAGTCTTAAATGATATCATAGAATTGAATCAACGTTTTGTTGCAGAAATATCAACTGCAGAAAAAACGATTGGTAAAAAAGGAATACTATCCAAAAGAATTGATTTACCAGATGCTAAAGGGGACTGGGCAGAAGGTGTAACTTCTTTAAATACATTAATTACAGATTTAACATCTCCCACTTTAGAGATAGCTAACATGATTAACTCTGTTGCTAACGGAGACTTATCAAAACATATTCCTTTAGAAATAAGCGGGCAACCACTTAAGGGAGAATTCTTAAGAATTGCTAAAGAATCCAACCAGATGCTTTCCAAATTACGACTTTTCTCTATGGAGGTAACCCGGGTTGCTCGACAAGTTGGGTCAGAGGGAAAATTAGGTGAGCAAGCGAAAATTAAAGGTGTTGCTGGTGTTTGGGCCGAATTAACAGATTCTGTAAACCAAATGGCAGGTAACTTAACCGCACAGGTAAGAAATGTAGCTGCCGTAACTACCGCAGTAGCCAAAGGAGATTTATCTAGAAAAATTACTGTAGAAGCAAAAGGTGAGATTTTAGAATTAAAAAACACCATCAATACCATGGTGGATCAGCTCAATTCTTTCTCCTCCGAGGTAACTCGTGTGGCTTTAGAGGTGGGTACAGAAGGTAAATTAGGAGGGCAAGCAGAAGTGCCTGGAGTTGCAGGAACTTGGAAAGATTTAACAGATTCTGTAAACAGAATGGCGGGTAATTTAACCTCCCAAGTTAGAAATATTGCCGGTGTAACCACGGCGGTAGCAAATGGCGATCTTTCTAAAAAAATCACAGTTGATGTGAAAGGAGAAATGCTGGAGCTGAAAAAAACAATTAACACAATGGTGGATCAGCTGAACTCTTTTGCATCTGAAGTGACGCGCGTGGCGCTCGAAGTAGGTACAGAGGGTAAACTAGGCGGACAAGCTAGGGTGAAAGGAGTTGGTGGTGTATGGAAGGATTTAACAGATTCTGTAAACCAAATGGGTAGTAACCTAACGGATCAAGTGAGGAATATCGCAGGTGTTACCACAGCTGTGGCCAAAGGAGATTTGTCAAGAAAAATCACTGTTGATGCCAAAGGAGAGCTATTAGAATTAAAGAATACCATCAATACCATGGTAGATCAGCTCAACTCTTTTTCATCAGAGGTAACTCGTGTGGCGAGGGAAGTAGGTTCTGAAGGACAATTAGGCGGACAAGCTAACGTGCCAGGTGTAGGTGGAACATGGAAAGATTTAACAGATTCCGTAAATCAGATGGCGGGTAACTTAACCGGACAAGTAAGAAATATAGCAGAGGTAACTACAGCCGTAGCAAAAGGAG
>JANXVH010000026.1 GCA_025351765.1 Pedobacter sp. | reverse complement strand
CAATATTTCTGAGGCATTGAGGAGACTGCGTAAGCGATTGGAAACAAATTTGGCCGCCTATCCTGCCTTACTTTTTGCATTGTTCATAAACTTAACACAAAGGTAACTTTCTAATAAAGTACTTTATTGTCTTTCGATCGCTAATAGATCAGAATGAAAGTAAAGAAGAAGTCTTTAAACAAATATTTCAGAGACTATCAACTGGGGCGGCTTGCTAAAGAAGAAAAGCAGGTGATAGACGATTGGTTCAATGCGCATCTCCAAATTAATTCCAGCAATTCGGATGAGGCTGAATTATCGTCATCAGTGGTGGAACAGGAAATTTTTATTAGAATTGATCGGGCAATCCGTAAAAAGTCTGGTAAAAGTAGACAAACTATACTGAAGTGGTTGAATGCGGCATGCTTGGTAATGGTACTTGGTACGGGTGCATTTTTGATGCGGAATGCCGGGCAAAAACAGTTACAAGAACACCTTTTCTTGAAGTCGTACCAAACGGCTAGAGGAGAGGTGAAGCAAATTACACTTCCCGATGGTACATTGATCTGGATGAATGCGGTTACCAAAATACAGTTGATTTCAGATTTTAAAGCAACTGGGCTAAGAAAGCTGAAATTTGAATATGGAGAAGCTTTCTTTAAAGTAAAACGGGATACATTGAGACCTTTTAGTATCAGTACTGGCCAGTATGTGACTACCGTTTTGGGCACTTCTTTCAACATCAGGTCTTATCCTGAAATGAATTCCTATAAAGTTGCCGTAGCGAGCGGGAAGGTGAAAGTTGATTTTAGGAATGGTAGTGCTGTTAAAAAATTAAGTGAAGGCTTGACTAAAGATCAGGTACTTATTTTTGATGCTAAAACAAGCAAGACGCTGATCTTTAATACAGATGTTTCCCGGATGAGTAGCTGGCGGGCCAACAGGTCAATGTATCTGGATGGGCTTACGCTTAACCAGATTGGCCAGGAGCTTTCCAGACAATACAATATAGATGTGAATGTTAACAGCGATAACAATCAGATAGCACGGAAATACAGTATCGAACTCCGTCACTATGACTTGAATACCGTACTCCGGCGGCTTGTGCTTAAAACAGGAATGAATTACCAATTAACCGATAAATTATTAACCTTAAATTCATCAAGATGAGCTAAGTATAACTATAAAAAAGCCGGAAGTGTTTGCCCACCACCGGCTCTCCATCAAACTGAAGCAGTTTGATTCGATTTAATTAACTCCTAGAAATCAATAAAAACAATTAAATATGCAACATTATTACCATTTTTTAATATGTAAGGTCGGAAAAATGTTTTTTTCCGCTCAAAAATTTAGTGCCGTTTCTGCATTATTATTGCTGCTTGTAGCTCCTACTTACGGACAATCTACAGACGCCTCCGTAAATGGAAAAGTTACTGATGAAAAAGGTGTAGGAATTCCTGGCGCGTCGGTAGTACTTCGCAATGAATCAACAGGATTTAGAACTGTTACTTCAACTAGTAAAGATGGATCCTATGCACTTATCCAGCTGCCTCTCGGTAAACCCTATACTTTAACGGTAACCTATATCGGATTTCCAAAGCAAGTGAAGACAGATTTCGCATTGAACCAAGGGGATCATATTGTGGCAGATTTCAAGTTATCTGAAACCGTAAACCAGCTTAATGAAGTACAGGTAAGCAGTAACACGCTAGCAAAACGCATTGATCGGTTAGGATCCAGTACAGCGATCACTTCCCAAAATATTCAACAGCTGCCTACTCAAAACAGAAACTTTAATAATTTATCAGCGCTTGCACCCACTACTAATGGAACCAGTATTAGTGGCCAACGTGCGTCTTCTACTAACTACCTGATAGATGGTGCCAGTGCCCGTAACAATCTAACTTCGGGAGCCATAGGAAGTGGTCCTTATTCTTTATCGCTGGAAGCCATCCGTGAATTTGAAGTAGCTACCAATGTATACGACGTCTACAAAGGTAGAGAAGGTGGTGGTACAGTGAGTGCAGTTACAAAATCTGGCACAAATACCCTAACCGGATCTGTTTTTGACTATTACCGTTCAGATTTTTTGGCAAGTCCTTATGATATCCGTGGTGTAAAAAGAGAACAAAAATTTACTACTAATCAATATGGATTCAGTTTAGGCGGTGCGTTGATCAAAGATAAGCTGCACTTCTTTACTGCATTGGACCGTCAGGATGAAAGCATTCCATTTTTTATTGCTGATATCCGTGACAATGATGATGCGATTAATTTGGGCATCAGTAAAGGAGCACTGGATAGTGTAGTGAATATTGGAAGAGCTAAATATGGATTAGGCAGTGGCCCTCAAGTAGGCGAGTTCAAGCGCAAAACGCTAGCTAACACTTTTTTTGCCCGTTTAGATTGGCAAATTAATGATAAACACCGGTTAACTTTGAGAAATAACTATAGCGACTGGAACAATCCGGTGAGCAATAGTGACAACTCTAATATTAACCTTTTTGAAGTATATGGCGATTTCAAGTCAAGGGAAAACAGTACGCTGTTATCCCTGAGGTCTCAATTAACACCAACCTTTTTAAACGAATTTAAGGTGCAAGTGCAATCGGCAACGAGAAATTATGTACCAAACAGTGAGCTTCCTGCAGCAAATATTCCAAGAGCAATCGTTAATGTGCGTTCCACTCTGCCTAACGGAACTCTTGGTAGCAAAACTGTTCAGCTCGGTGGGCAACGTTTCTTTCCAGAGAATAACCTAGAGAATCAGTACCAGCTAGTAAATACATCGTATTATAGCGTGGACAAGTACAAATTCACTTTCGGAACCGATAATACGCTGACTTATCTGGATACCTATATTTCAAGCGAGCAAAATGGTCGTTTTATCTTCAATAATCTGGCTGACTTTAACAACTTAAATGCATCAAGATATGCCAGAGAAGCCCCAATTCACGGAGAACCATCGGTGCAGCAATACATTTTAAATGCATCTGCTTTTGGTCAGGTTGAATTTGATATCACCCCGAACCTGAATGCAATGTTTGGTGTACGTTATGATGTAACCAGTTTTCTCACCCAAGCAGATTATAATCCAGTTGTAGAGCGCACTTTAGGTTTTAGAACAGATAGTAAGATTACTGATGCTGGAAAGATTCAGCCGCGCTTACAATTAACCTGGGACATTAAAGGAGAGAAGAGAGATATTATTCGATTTGGCGGAGGACTTTTTTCTGCTAACCCTGTAAACTATGCACAGGTAAATAATATTCAAAATAGCGGAACAAAGGTTGCGTCGATTGATGTTTCCCGTCCGGCTTCAGGAACCAGTCTTGTTCCGGTACCAGACTTTCCATCTTACAGAAGAGACCCATCCACAGCTCCAGGAATCATTGCTGGCGTACCCTATGTATCCACAATCAATTTGAATGATCCGAATTTAAAGATGCCTTCAATTTTCAAAACCAACCTGAGCTATAATAAGATCATCGGTGACCGATTGAGACTTGGAGTGAATTTATTGTACAGTTATACCAAAAATAATTACGTATACCTTGACCGAAATCTGGTAGACAACCCTTATTTCAGATTGGCCAATGAAGAGAATAGAGGTGTATTTGTACCTGCATCTACCATCACTGCCACTGGACTCACCAATAATGTGCTGGGAAGGAAGACTAATGAAGTAGGCCGTGTGCTGATGCTAACAAATGGAGCAAATTTAAAGCAGAAAGCTATGATTTTGGATGCGAGTTTCCGTTATCTCAAAGATGGCTATATTAATGTGAGTTATACTTTAAATGATGCGAGGGATAATTCTTCTTACAATGGTAATGTGGCCAATACCTCTACCTTCAGGCCTGTAAAGTCTGACCCAAGAGACCTATCGGAAATATCTTATTCTGATAACCAATTCCGCAATAAAGTTGTAGTTTATGGTACTACACCAACCTGGAAGGGTTTCTCTTTAAGTGGCACATTTAGAGGGGTTGGTGGTTCACGTTACTCCCTTACCGTTGATGCAGATCTTAATGGTGATTTTGTAGGAGGTCCTGGGGAGGATAATGATCTTCCTTTTGTTTTTGATCCAAATAATGCGGCAACAAGTGCAACTGTTAAGGCTTCGATGGAAAAAGTATTAAATAATCCCGACAATAGAGCCAAAGATTACATCCGTGAAAGTTTAGGTAAGATTGCTAATCGTAACGGTGGGGAGAATCCTTTTTCAGGAATTTTCGATTTAAGGTTAATGAAAGATTTTAAAACGTATAAAAGTCAAAAACTTACCGTGAGTGTAGATGTATTCAACTTTGCCAACCTGTTGGATAAAACGAAGGGAGTAAATTATAATCTGGGCAATCAGACACTTTTACTGGTAACTAAATTTGACCAGGTGAAGCAACAATATGAGTACCGTGTAAACGAGAATGTGGGTGTAACGAAAGCGGGAGGTACCCCTTACCAAATTCAGGTTGGGGCCAGATACTCCTTTTA
>JANXVH010000014.1 GCA_025351765.1 Pedobacter sp. | reverse complement strand
TAATCAAACGTCCTTATGCAACTTTTTTACAGTTCGCCGGATTCGCTGGCAGCGACTTTTCAGCTTTATAAAGAACGTTCCTTTAGCGTAAAGTTAGTTTTTTGTTTGGGTTTTACAAGGCCGTTGGTGCGTTGATTTTTAGTGGTAGGAAGATCATCTCCCCGAACCTCTATTCTCATTGGTGCATTGCAGGGAGCCCTGATGGAGCAAGTTTATGTTTTTGCTATACAAAACTACTTTTACTACTCCCGGTGGTCGCACTGGTTTTTGTTTTCCTGCCGACTTTGGAGGTCAGGGATCTACCGTTTTCGTATACGAAAATAAATCTAGCTAAACACGGATACCGGTGTCTTAAAGCTTTCGGTGGCGACCTCTTTCTGATGGAAAGAGCTTTGGTTTTGCGGGCTGGATAAGAGCAGCTCTTTCTATCAGTAAGGGGTTCCAAAGGGGCTTGGGGAATCTTCCATTCCCCAACTATAAACTGCGAAGCACCATGCTGCCGCAGCCTTTTACAGTCCAAAGTATATCCTGTAGTATACTCTTTTCGGCCTTTCAGGCACCATGGAGATGGTAAAGGATACCCGGAGGATACTTCAAACCCTTCTAGCGATAGCGTAAGGGCAGAGAATAGGGCTGCTGCCCAATTCCCGCTTGCTCCATAGATTCAATGGACGGCACTCGCTATTTAGTTTTACCGGGATTGATTTTATAACCGATACTTTTGCGTTCCGGTTTAAGCAGGTCTTTTTTCTCCAGCAGTTCATCCAGATATTGGAATACCACTTCCATATTCTTGTCCTGGTTATCCAGTTTCTTTTTGATTTTCTCTACTTCCAAGCGAAGTTCAGTATGTTCGCTCAACATCTGCCTGATGCGGGTAAAGGTTCTGATAATCTGTATATTCACTTCTATGGCTGTTTCGCTGTTGAGCACGCTTGACAACATCGCCACGCCCTGTTCGGTAAAGACATTTGGTGGCTTCCTTAAGCCCATCTTCTCTTTATTGGATATCACATTCTGTGATTTCCAATCCGATAGTTCCTCACTGGTCATCTGGAACATAAAGTCGGTAGGAAAGCGCTTTTCATTCCGTTTTATAGCCTGGTTCAGCACACGGGTTTCCACGCCGTACATTTCTGCAAGGTCTCTGTCCAACATCACTTTATGACCCCTAACCAGGTATATTTTATTGATGATGATTTCTTCGGATACGATAATGGTCTTGCTCATACACAAATATATTTATTATTGCTTATTCAATGGATAGTGTTTGTTTAAAGCTTCTTTTAAGTCTTCCAGGTTGGTGGTCTGGTAACGCTCCGTAGAACTTACATACCGGTGCCCGGCCATATACTGGACTGTTCGTAAGTCGTTTTCCTTTAACCATTCGGTAATTACACTGTGCCGCATTTTTGCCGGTAATGCTGTTCAGTCATTTTCTTCCAGGAAGATCAGGAATGCCCTTAGCATCACAGGCATGTCCCTTTGGCTGGTGTGATCAAAGTTCAGTATCCTTAGCATGTATTTAGCTACATCATTATGTCACTCACGCAGTCAGAACTGGCCGAGAAGGTGGGTTTAACTTATATTCAGATCGGGCGATATGAAACTCAGAAGTCGACCCCATCTTCTGATGTACTGCAAAAGCTGGCCGCTGTATTTGGTATCACTACTGATTTTTTAATGATGGGTAGCCAGGATGAAGCGGTGGCCGCTCAACTGGCCTACAAGGAATTGCTTAAACAATTTAAGGAAGTGGAACTTTCAAGCCCTGATGATAAGCACCTCGTTAAGACTTTCATCGATGCTTTTATCACCAAAAGGCATGTACAGGAACTCGCTAAATAACAAAGCCCGGTAATAGTACACTGCCCCAAAAAAGTTAGACACTATTTGGGGGCATTTTTATGGCAAAAAACAGAAATCACGGAACTAAATTTAAACTTCAAGTCATCAACGATAACTTAAAAGGGTACTCTATTAATTTTTTATCCAGGAAATGGGACATATCAACATCCGTGATAAGGAAATGGATTGATCACCATCGTTCAAATGGTGAAAAAGGCTTGTCAGTCAAGCAGCATACCTATTACACAAAGGAATTTAAATTGACTGTGATCAGGGCTTATAGAGATAAGGGATTATCTTTACGTGATTGTTGTCTGCATTTCAATATTCGTGATCAAAGCAGTATATCTTCTTGGATAGCGAAGTACGAACAACAGGGTTTAGATGGCTCATTTCCAAAAAAAAGCAACAATAATAATGAAGAAGACTATATACATAAGCTTAAATCTGATATATCAGTTAATTGTTTTCTTTTGCCTGCTATATGCAAACACCTACGTTAATGATAATTTTGTGCCTGAAAGTCTCCTATGGCAAAATAATCAGCCAAGACTGGACACAGCAGTTATGCTAGGGTTTGCAGCAATTAAAACGCTTGCTTTGATTGTAGAAGGAGGAATCATTGTATTCTTGATATATCAAATCAATCGATCAGTTATGAATAATGTCGCTCTTGTAACACGTACCTTAAAAATACATGTGATTGTGACTATGTGCTTTATTATAGTACTTATCTGGGGTAGTTTTAATGGGTATCTTTGGTAAGAATAATTAAACAACAAAGCCCGGTTAATACACTGCCCCAAAAAATTAGACACTATTTGGGGGCATTTTTATGGCAAAAAACAGAAATCTCAGAGCCTCAATTTCACTTTTGAGACAACCTCTTTGTTGTTACGGTATTATTTTATACAA
Organism: Pedobacter sp.; assembly: GCA_025351765.1. Taxonomy (GTDB): domain Bacteria; phylum Bacteroidota; class Bacteroidia; order Sphingobacteriales; family Sphingobacteriaceae; genus Pedobacter. The sequence goes on along the minus strand of JANXVH010000014.1, from coordinate 1,663 downwards.
TGTATGTTTTTCAATAATCTGTTTGTTCTTTAGAGAAATCACCGATATAGGTATACTATCTGGAAAAAGGCCCCCTTTATAATCTTGATAAATAAGATTACTACTATACAGATTAAAACCAGGAATATCCCACTTTACACTGAACCCTGCTCCCTCACTGGCTAAATAATTGACTGAAACAATCACTAATTGAGATTCACAGCAATCAATATCAAACTTTGAAAAGAACCCACCGTCAGAGGAGTATTTCCGCTCTGCAAAAATGGCTTCTATTTTAATTCCATTGATAGTTGAATCTTTTAGCTTATAACTACAAATAAAAGTTTTGTTTTCTTTAGCTTGAACAACCGACCAACTAACTTGAGGTCCAGGTTTTTTTATAACATGAAAATTACAAGAAGTCATTACAATACTAATTATCAAAAATAAAATACTACGGCTTAATAACTGTTCCATTTTCATTTTGCTTTTTAATGCGTTGATAAATAAGATTAGGTGTTTTTTCATTAGCTGTAACAGCGGCAGCAGCTCCCGCTGGCCCTGCAACTATGGCACCTGCCCGTCTCTAATAAATATAAAAATAAAATTGATCATAAGGACCTTCGAAAGGCTGATTTAAATGATATACAAAGTATATTTCAGCAACTTATAATACAGCGGTTGAATATCCGCGCTTCAAAAAATCCCTAAAATAAAAATCAGATGAATAAAATTTTCATTAAGGCAGTTTTTGTATTAATACTTTCAGCTGCATCTCACCGCTCTTTAGCACAGCTGAATTGTATCCGCCCCATGAACTACATATTTGATTGATGAACTATATTTTTATAGTTCTGAGGATACAATTCCTTTAGATTTTTATGGTTTATAGACATGATGTTCTCCAATGTGTGTTTCAGCCATTGAAAGGGATTTACATCGTGTTTTTTGCAGATGGTAAAAAAGGAATAGATCATCGCCGCTCTCTGTGCAGCTTCATGGCTTCCTGCGAACAATTAATTTTTGCGGCCAATAGTAATTTCCTGAGACAAGGATTCGATCTTTTCATCACGTTGCTGCAAGAAATGGTTGCGACTGGAAATAACCTTTAAAAGGTCTTATCTTGATAGGTTTTCCAATGCCGTTTCCATAGCATAAAGGCACGGAATCATCAGTGTTTAAGCAATGAAAAAGCTTGTTTTTACGTTAAAGAATACCGTCTTTCTGTACTTTTTACAACATGAATCCCTTCTGTCATCAGTATAAGATCGCTCCAGGAAAGTTCACTCCCCCGATCTTTTGGGGGTAAAAAAGTACCCTGTTCCAATCGTTTATAGTATAGGACAAAGCCCCCGGTTTCCCAGTGCAGAAGCTTGATATGCGTACGGCTCCCGTTGAGAAAAACATATACCTCACCGCTGGTAGGCTGACGCTGCATAACTGAACTTACCAACCCAAAAAGCCCGTCAGTGTCCAAAAAATGCACACCCTCGTAATTAAAGTCGTAAACTAAAACAGCTATGACTCTAGTTATTTATCCGTTTCGGGAGTGTAACTTGAACTGTGTCATTTAAAATTAACGTTCTCAGAAGCTATTGTTTTCCTTTAGGATTCTGTCCCCAAATTTAATATATAATTGTGAAAATGCCAGTCCCCAATTATGGATTGGCATCGTCCATTTTTT
>JANXVH010000174.1 GCA_025351765.1 Pedobacter sp. | reverse complement strand
GCTGCCGGTCATCTTTTTGCCGGAATATAAACCCGCTATAGCCTCCTTTTTGAAGGACTCGAAATCAAAATCGTTTTGTGTTGCCATATGTATGTCGATAGTTTAAAGTTACACTATTGACACAGTTGGCGGTACACCCTCCGTCTATCTAAAAATTCCCTGTTGAGTATTCATTATTCTAAGTCTTGGCCAACCAAAGAAAGCCTTTCTTTATTATAATTTTATCACTTTGTATTGGCAGCCTTAAGTTCGGAACTAATAAACTTGTTACTGTAAGTACCCGACCATTCTTTAAGTGAATATAGGAATAATTATAACCCTCCCAAGGACCTACAAAAGCTCTATTTACAGCCTGATTATAAGACATATAGCGTTCAATATGATCAATATCATCCAGACTAAAAATTAATGACTTTCCTTTATGTATAAAGGTAATTTCTTTCTCCTGATAAAAATACTGAAAACATGTCTCCACGATTAACAATATAATAATTTGTATGAACCACGATCGCTGGTATTACCTCTTCGCAGGAAGCCATGAGGCTGCACAGCGTGCAGCAATGATATATTCGTTCTTTGCTATCTGCAAGAAACATGAGGTAAACCCTTTTTCGGTGGCTAAAACATACACTGCAAAATATCATGCCCATAAACCACAAAAATATCAAGGATCTATATCCCCAGAACTATAAACAAATTATCGAGCAATCAAACATGTAGTTTATAGGGCGGATACCAATTAAGCGTATATACAGCCTATCAGATAAACAGCAAAGCCTGGCTCTCAATGAACCAGGCTTTGCTGTTAGTCATTCGTCCCTATAAGACTACAATTGCCAAGAAAAACTACTTAAGTAATTGACAAATAGATCATAATTTCTTGGTGCTATATTATAAAGTAGAAAAGTAACCCATTTCCTTTTAACGACCAATTGTTTGTATTTAGCATTGAGAGGTATTCTCTTAATATCGAACTTGCTTTTTGTAAGAGTTAATTTTGATTGGATAATCTGATCTATCTCGTCAGCCTTAGGAATATACGATAACCCATTTTCAGCCACCGATGTACTGTCTTCCAAATCAACTACAACCATAACAGACTGATTATTGTTGTAATAAAAAACAAAATGAGTTGACCCTACCACTTCATAGTATTTTAGATCTTTAGGTAGTGCTATTTTAAATGACCTTGGATATATCTTCTCCTTGTCCCTAGTTAATGTTATACTTGCTTTATAAGAGAATACATTACTATCAGGATAGATTGCAAGGTACCCCACGGTCTTAGGCAACTTATCTTCTTTTGCTACAGCATCAATATATCTATTGCACGCAGCACTAGCACTTGCCAATACCAGGATTATATAAATGAAAGGATTTTTAAGCAGCATATTATTTGTTTATCTTTTTAATAGCATTCATAAAACTATTGAAACCAGTTGTAATTATTGACCCCGCTTTATTATAAAAGTCAATAGTTCTATTTGTCTGAACTGTCCCAGTTCTCCCAATGGTATTTGCTGGTGGCGGGGTAACACTTTGGGTATATCCCAAAACAATATTTGGCCTCGTGGAAGAACCGGCCATATCTGCTTGCGATGGTTTTGGCGTTCCTACATCAACAATATTTCCACTTTTGTCTTTTCCTGAAGGATGGGTATGCGCATCGTAATCAAATAAATCTCCCTGAGCAACTAAATCACTTTTTGCTACGCCAATTTGCTTAGAATTGACTTCTCCTTTCGAACCTTCAACAGTAACTGACAGCTTACCTTGTTTCCCAACAGCAACATAATTTTCGTTACCACTTGCTTCGGTTTTATTATAAGCATCATCTAGCTTATTTGCCATTGCATTCGAAGGATTATTGATAACATAGCCATTATTAATCGCCGCATCCACCTTATTTTGTTTACTGCTTTCGGTCAAAACAAGGACTTTATCGGTTTTGCCATCCTCTACATGCTTAACATTCTTACCGTTTAAATTATAGTAGTCTGTTAAAGGCATCATCCCATCAGGATCAATATATCTAATTGGATTATTAAATGCGTAATTATAAGGAGAATGTCTCCGCATTAGTTCTGCCATCGGATCTATTGTATTCCACCTTGCAATAACCGGATCGTAGAACCTTGCACCGTAATCATACTCATTAGAAAGAACTTCTTGCAATTCCTTGCCGTTATAAAGATAATTATTTTTATCTCCTGCGGTAAATCTATTTGCACTCAATCCAAAAGCAAAATATTCATCCTCTTGAACCACTCTTTTACC
>JANXVH010000162.1 GCA_025351765.1 Pedobacter sp. | reverse complement strand
TTCCCCACTCGACAGCCTGGGCCTGTAATGAGTTACTTGCGGCAAGCACCCTTATTTGGTCGGTTTCCCGCAAGTCACTTGCGTACTAAGGACGGGTTGCCGCAACTTGCGGGTGCTACGAGTTGCGGCAACCGCAATGTTAGCGGCAATTTTGCACGACCACTCGTCCTAAAGCAGACAATAAAAAATGAAACAAAACAATCCAATTCCTTGTCCTGAATGTGACAGAGTAAAATATTTTGAAGGGCTTTGTTATGCTTGCAAAAATAGAAGATTGAGAGAGCATTATGAATTATTGACCAACGACCAAATTGCTGCGACTATAGAAAATATTATAGCAAAAATTGAAACCATAGATAAATGGGAAGAAGTGTATAAAGATTTCAGTGGACTATTGGCATATCAAGATATTGACACAACCGAAATTGCAAATGCTGCATTTCAAAAGAACATCTTTTATCCGCCAACATTGTACAGAAATGCATCGGAGGAAATTCAAAATAAGTTGATTGAATTAATCTTAAACCCTGATTGTAAAGACGCAAATCACATATTAAGTTGTCTTGCTGTAATTGGCAGTGATAAAGTAAAAGAAGTTTTTTACGACTTGGAAAAAAGCCCATTACCGTGGCGAAAAAAACTTCACGTAAATCCTTCATTTTATGCACAATTAGGTGGTTGGACATTTGATGAAAATGGAAAAAGGATTGAGCTAAATTATAATCAATGTTATGCAATCATAAACGAAGAACGAGAAGATAAAGCAGTAAAAATTGGCGAACCATTATTTGAAAATTGTTCAGTTTGTAAATGCCAAACAATAAATATTTTAACAATTGATGGAAACGATGAACGACTAACTTTTCTTGGGTTGAATGGCAAAGTAAAAATTCCAATTTGTCCGAATTGTGCAAGTATGTGTGAGAAAACAGTTATTCGCTATCAGGTTGACGGAGAAAGTACTTTTGAAATTATTGACCCATTTGAAACTGAAAATTATATTTCCGACGTGGACTTTAAAAAATTAGCTACTAACAACTTGACCTTATCAAAAGAAAGAAAACCAGTTTACTTTGCTTGTGGTAACGATGAACTCTCAACAATTGGAGGAAATCCAGAATGGGTACAAGATTGGCAATACGAAAATTGCCCGGACTGTCAAAAAAAGATGAAATTATTATCTGCAATTTCGTGGGACCAAATTTTAGAAAGTTCAGAAGGAACATTGTATATTGAAATATGTACGGATTGTTCAATCGTTGTAACCTTTCATCAGCAGACATAAAACTGCCGCTAACATTGGGTTTTGTGCAAGTTGGGCAGACGGAATAACAATGAGCTTTTTGTAATTCTATTCAGCTTTTGTTCGGGCTTGACGTACATCGCTGAACTTTTGTTCTTAACTTCAACTTTATATTTTCAATCAGCAGCGGTTCCAGGCAGACGGAATTCTATTTCCCAACCTGCATAAAGCCCTGCTCGTTGCTTGCCATTTTAAAGCGACACTCTGCATAAATTCAACAGTAAGAAAAATGAAAATATCTAATCAAGATTGGACAAGACGAAAATTTATTACAAGTGCATCGGGTGCAGGACTTGCACTTTTTTTTAATCCATTGACAGCTTGGACTGTGAATGACATTGACAGCAAAGTAGCTAAATTAGTTTCAAAAACAATTGGCATAGATACCCATAATCATATGGATGTACCTTTTAAAGCAGCAGACTTTAATTCTCAAAACTATCCGTTTCTCGAAGAGTTAAAAAAATCAGGGTTTTCTGCAATTTGTATGACTTTTTGTGTGGACAGACCTAATTTGACAAAAGACGGTGAAGCCTTTGAACGATTTATTTTGAGCTTAGATGAAATGGATGAATTGCTTAAAGTAAATAATTTACAACGGGCATTAAACTTATCCGATGTAAAAAAAGCACACAAAGAAAAAAAGCCAATCGTAATTCAATCCGTGGAAGGCGGACATTTTATAGAAGGAAAATTAGAAAGAATAGAAGTTGCTTATAAAAGAGGATTAAGACATTTGGGGTTATTACACGACAATCAATATGGTGAACCACTGGGCGACATTTACACCGACACACCAAAATATGGCGGACTTACAAAAATGGGTGAAAGTGTAATTAAAGAATGTAACAGACTTGGTATTCTTGTTGACCTTACACATTGTAGCAACGAAGCTATAAATGACGCTTTGCAAGTTTCGACAAAACCGATGATAATATCGCATACAGGACTGAATACACAATTGGGAACAAATGAGAAAATGGCAAAAATGATGACGCCGAGATTGATTAGTAAAGAACAAGCCAAAGTATTTGCCAATCAAGGTGGCGTTATTGGGGTTTGGACACACCTTGCAGAGACACC
>JANXVH010000138.1 GCA_025351765.1 Pedobacter sp. | reverse complement strand
CTTTAATACTGAAAGCAAATTTTTCTGCTGGTAAGAACCAGTTAGATCGAGTAATAAATCTTTATAAAGTAGTTTATTGTTATCAATGACTGATAGCTGTAGCAGGTGCTCATTAGGTTTAACATTAATAATTTTTAGATGCTGGGATGCAAAAAATATTTTGCTTTCTGTTTCTGAAGCTTTATTAATAAAGACAGGGTCGGCTTCTGGATTTTGTTCTCCAATAACAACAGGGATTCCAGGTTTGATAATGCCCGCCTTTTCTGACGCGATTTCCTGGATTGTATTTCCTAAAAGGTTAGTATGGTCAAAACTTATATTTGTGATGACAGATAATTCTGGTGTTATAATATTTGTAGAATCTTGGCGGCCACCTAGCCCAACTTCTATAATTGCTATATCTACGCCCTCTCGAGCAAAATAAGAGAAGGCCATGGCCACCGTAACTTCAAAGAAAGAAGGACTTATTTTTTCAATTAACTCTTGTTGTTCGGCAACAAATTCTACAATAGATTCTTCTGTGATCATCACCCCGTCAATCTTAATTCGTTCGCGAAAATCTTTCAAGTGGGGAGAAGTATAGAGCCCGGTTTTATAACCTGCTTTTTGAAAAATAGAGGCCAACATATGGGAGGTGGAACCTTTTCCATTAGTACCGGCAATGTGGATTGACTTAAATTTATTTTGAGGATTTCCAATCGCACTGCATAACGCAATTGTATTGTGAAGATCTTTTTTAAATGCCGTTTCGCCAACTCTGGTGAACATCGGCAACTTATCGTATAAATAGTGAAGCGTGGCTTTATAGTCCATTATTCAGCATAATAAATTAATAATGATAGTTTATTTTACTTTGAAATAGAATATAACGATTTTTAGTTGAACATCGGGTCCAGACTCAGACTGGGTAACGCGTGCCTTCATTACAGCATCTTTACATTTTTGCCAAAGCTCTCTATCATTTAAGGTTGTACCCTTTACGCCTGGGGTGGCGTCAAGCACCTGCCCGCTTTTGGTGACTTTAATACGTACTGCGACTTTACCTGTCTTTTGTCCATCATCTTGCGGTAACACAAGATCTGTGAATTTTCTTAAGTCGATAGGTGTTTCACCAAATCCCGACCCCCCCTCACCATAATTAGTAACATTAGGATCACCATCAGGATCCCCTTGATTTCCGGGAGTTGTTCCGGTACCGTCGCCACCGCCTGTTCCTTTGTTAGTTTTTCCTTTATATAAAGCATTTTGATTGATAACTGGCTTTGATGGCTTGTTCTCTGTTGTTGTAGATGGAACAGATGTTTTAGTCGTTTTTTTTGTACTTACGGTAACTGCATCCTCTAAATTTTGTGTAACAACTTCTTTGTCGCTAGATTCAGTATTTGGTTGTTGCTTTGTAGGCTCATTCGGGACCACTTTATCGGGCTGCTTGTTGTTTGCATTAGGATCTGCTGGGGGCTCTTCCACACTGGTATAATCATCCCCCATGCCCTTTGCCGAGGTGCCATAGTTTACTACCATCCCACCCATTCCAGCTTCTTCCGGAGGTTGAAAAGAACCAATTACAATAAAGAAACTTATCAATAAAAGAAAGCCCATTATCCCACTTGAAATGACAATAGCCTTGGGGTAATTGTTCTCTTCAGAATTTGTATTTTGTGCTTTATAGGTCATTATTTTTTAGGCTCTACAGCAACAACAAGCTTTAATTTTAATTTGTTTGCGATATCGTTTACAACAAAGCCCTCTTGATAGGTTACATTACGAGATACGTATAAAAGAATTGTCATATCTGGAGCCAATTTTTGATAAGCTTCTAATGCGGGTTGTAATTGCTCAATTGTTACTGGTTTTTTTTCAACATAATATTTTAAATTTTCGTCTATGGTTACTGTAACGGCTTTTTTTGCGGTGGATTGTTGCCCGCTAGATGATTGAGGTAGTAATAACTTCACCACCGTAGGATTCACTACTGCTGAAGCCAACAAAAAGAATAGCATCAGGAAAAACATAATGTCATTCAATGCAGAGGTGTGTACCTCTACAATTGCTTTATTTCTCTTTCTTAAATTCATTATTTTCCTGGCTCCTCTAATAGATCAATAAATTCAATAGCATCTGTTTCCATTCTTAAAATAATGCGTTCGACCATCATATTAAGGATATGATACAGTACATATGAAATGATACCGATTATTAAACCAGTTGCTGAAGTGATCATTTTAGTGTAAAGACCACCGGAAATAGTTCCAATTTCGATGGCGCCCTTAATAGATACATCATGGAAGATGGTAATTACACCGATGATTGTGCCGACAAAGCCAAGCATGGGCGCAATACCGGCAACAATACCTAGAATTCCAATATTCTTTTCCAGTTTAGATACTTCCAGTTTTCCATTGTTTTCGATCGCTGCTTCAATATCCTTGATTGGACGGCCGATACGTTTTAAGCCTTTTTCCAGCATTCTTGCAAGAGGAGAGTTGTTGTTTTTACACAATGCTATAGCGTTATCCAGCCTGCCATCATGTATATATTGTTTAATCTGAAGCATTAAATTTGATTCAGATTTGGAGGCTTTTCTAATGGTGAGATAACGCTCAACAAAGATCATTAGGCCTAGAAATGCAAGAAATGCAAGTGGTACCATTACCCAGCCCCCTTTAAATAGCAAATCAATAAAGTGAAGTTCTGAAGGTGCAGTAGCTATCGGTTGAGTAAGATTATTTGCTGAATCAATGAGTTTGGTGGCTGTATCTGTAGCACCTTGTAATAATAATATCATCTTATATCTATTTGTGTGTGTGTTTGTTTTGATAAATATACAGGTCTTTGTTTTTTAGTTTTTTAACTAAAATTTCACGACCCTCCTTAGCGCTTTTTTCATTACTGAAAGTAGCTATACTGATCTTAATTCTTTTTCCCGGCATGCCAGGAATTGCTTTAGCCGTATATCCTCTTGCTTTCATTTCGGCGATATATTGCTTAACTTCTTTTTTTGTAAGAGATGCACACATAATCTCCCAAGTAGTTGCTGAATCTACAGAAACGATATCTTTTAATGTATCTATAGTTAGTGCAATTGCCTTTAATGTATCTATTTTAGGTATCGAATCTGGTGCAACTATCTTAGGAATAGGAGAAGATTTAACAACTCCAGTTTTAATTACTTTTTTTGGTGTGGTTTTAAAAATGGACGGTTTAATTAGATATAGTGCCGCCAATAAAGCCGCCAGTCCGGCAAAAATTATTAAGAGTTTCTGCCAGTTAGCTAACCTTCTTTTTGCAGTATCGCTAGTTTCAGCATTATTTTTATCGGTTGTGGAATAATTTACACGATCAAAATGCCAAATATTTGCTGTACCTGATTCTATAATCTCCTGAGGCCTATTTTCTTCTTTAGTTTCTTCAACCAAAGAATAGGGGATATCGTCTCCTTCAACGGATGCTTCTGAAGTTTCAATTTCCTGTAATAATCTATTTTGCTCAACGGCATCGGATTCTATTTCTGCGACATCAGTTTCTACATAAGGAATCTCTTGTACAGGCGAAGAATAATCCGTTGCAGGATATTCTGAGATTTCTTCAAAGATCTCTTGATCGTCTTTATCAAGAGACTGTTGTTCTGTCTCAGATTGTGAAGGTGATGGCGATTCTTGTACTGCAGCAAGAGGCTCACTTTCTATTTTATGTTCATTTTCTTTTGATGGATGTGTAAGTGATTTAAAGCTTTCGTTACTTTGCTCTTGGAGACTTTCGTTAATAGCTGGCAGGCCGTAAAACCCGAAATCTACTGAATCATTTCCTTTACTTTGAATTATCCAATGGTCATCTTGCTTGGTTATAGTTCCAAGATCGCCCAATGAACCTTGGTTATTCAATTCAATTTGAGTACTAATGTCTTCTGTTAATCCACTTATAAAATAATCTGCAGATTCTGGAGAGATACTTCTTTTTTTACATATATAATCTCTTAAAAGCGAAGACTCTAAAATTTCCCGTGTAAAATATAATTCATAACGGGGCGGAATAAATATATGAGTGTCGCTGTCATATCTTCCTGCGACTTTTTGTTTATAAATAGTGCCCAAGCCAGGAATTCCCACTTTTTTTTGGGTTTTAAGCAATATTTTAAGGTATGATGAGATATCCATTTTTTGTAAAAATAAATTATAATTTAATATCAACCAATTAATATTAAAAACGTATCAGAACGAATAACTAATTCCACCGTAAACATTCAGACCAATTGTTTCATAATATAGATATCTGCTATAAGTAGTATTTAGAAGATTGTTGGTCTTTACAAATGCAGAAAACTTGTTGTTTATTTTATAGCTTGCACCTACACCAAGATCTACAAATCCCTTAACATTAGTCACTATCTCCTGTGAGGGTATAGGAACAAGGTATGGATTTGCAGGAGCGGTAGTGTATAACTTCGCCTTGCTGTCGTCCTGTATTACTACTGAAGCATTTAGTGTCAATTCTTTTGTAACACTAAAAAGTAAATCAGAACTTACGCGGAGGAGCGGTTTATACCAGCTTTGTGATTCCGCTGCCGGCGAATAATCGTCGAAATTTACTCTGCCTGTCCATTTGAGAATATCACTTACTTGTACTGATAGTTCGCCTTCCAAACCAATAAGCTTCATGGTACCATAATCGTAAATCACATCAAATTTGTTTGTTTTGTAGAAATTATTAACAAAGAGCGGCATGTCTTCTATTGTTTTGTGGTAGAACCTTGCTTTATATCCAAAACCCGGGCCACCGGTTCCTTTGATACCAGCACTTATGCTTAGTTTTTCAAAAGAATTCCTAATATTGATATTACTGTTCAGAAATGGATTTTCGTCCGTAAATTGTTTTAAAGAACTACGGGTTACGTCTCCTTTAACCTCTCCAAAGATCTGCAGATAATCTGGTATAAGGGTGAAATCTGCTGTTACTGCAGGAAATATTCTAGTTGAGGAGAATGCACCAAATTCCTGAACGAAATTTAAACCTGCATTAATTCTAATTCCGTTTGCCTGCAGACGGATATAAGGATTTAACTTAACAAGGTTATTGCCTATACTTGTAAGTGAGTCTTTTGTACTGCCAAACTCTGTTGATACAGCTAAACCAAGATTGAAACTGCTGATGCGTTTATTCAAGTATCCATTTAACACGACTGAATTTTCATTAGCATTAAATTTGTCACTCCATAGATAGCCATTGACTTTGGCTGCATAGCTTAAAGCATTTGGATCATCATTAAATTTATTTACGATTTCACCTTCTGCTTCAAAATAATTTAAAACCTGTCTCTCAGGGTTTAAATTATTAGAGGGATTATTTGGATCAATACCGTAGAAGTACAATCCATTTTTTTGAAATGTAATTTTGCCGTTTAGGGTATATTGATCACTAATACTGCGACCAAATGCACTTAATTTTTCCTGATTAAACTGTTGTTTATTTAATTTTCCCGACTGACTGAAGTGCTGAAAAAATGCTCCTGCCTGAAGGGCTGGATCATCACCGATATTTATATACGCTTCGCCAAAAATGGTCTTCGCACTTCCAAATCCACCCTTTATATAATTGTTTATTAGGTCTGCCTTTTTTTCGTCTGTAACTTGCTGAGCCTGCAGTTTATTGATGTCTGAATTTAGATCTAGCTTCCTGTCAGTTAAGCTATAATTAAACTTAGCTTTGTAAGTTTTTACATCGTTAAGATCAGGACTTCTTCTAAGTTTTACTGCTTCCGCAAGTACTGGTTTATAAGGCCGAACTACCTCTATTTCTTCAGTTACTACTTTTTCTTCAGCTTTTTTGGTTTCTTGTGCTTTAGCATTAAAAGCACAAATAGTTAAGCTGATAATGGATATATATATTAGATTGCTTATTCTCATCTTATTTTATTTTTTGTAATTTTTCTTTTGCTGTCGGAATGATATCGTCTTTTCCGTCATAGTTATCTATGATAGATAGCAAGGTGCTTTTTGCTTGAAGATTTTCTTTAAGAGCGATATAATTATCAGAAAGCAGTATGAATGATCTGGCTACCCAGTAATCATAAGATGGCATATTATTAATCAAGTCAAAACAAGTTTTGGTTGAGGTTTTAAAGTCGCCCTTAGCATATTGCACAAATGCCAGATTGTATTTAGCCTCGGCAGCCGCTACAGTCTTTGTTTTAGCAACAACGTTATTAAACGCCTTAACAGCCATTGCAGTATCTGCTTTTAAAAGATAAGCCTTACCTGCATACAGATCTGCACTATTTTTATCCTCTTCAGAACCTTTTTCAGAATCTTTTATCAGCTGAACATACTTTACC
>JANXVH010000119.1 GCA_025351765.1 Pedobacter sp. | reverse complement strand
CTTGCTGGTTTTGATGTTAAAGATGTTCACATGACCGATCTGATCTCTGGTCGCGAAACTTTGGAAGACATTAAATTTATTGGTGCCGTTGGTGGTTTCTCTAACTCAGATGTTTTAGGTTCTGCAAAGGGTTGGGCCGGTGCATTTTTATACAATGAAAAAGCAAGAGTGGCCTTAGAAAACTTCTTTGCGCGTCCAGATACCCTATCAGTTGGCGTTTGTAATGGCTGCCAGCTATTTGTAGAACTGGGTTTGATCAATAAAGACCATGTAGAAAAACCAAAAATGCTGCATAACGAAAGTCATAAACATGAAAGTATATTTACTTCATTAACCATAAAAGAGAACAACTCCATTATGCTTTCCACACTTGCGGGCAGCACGCTAGGTGTTTGGGTATCGCATGGTGAAGGACGCTTCCAATTACCTTACACGGAAGACAAGTACAGCATCGTTGCTAAGTATGCGTATGAAAGTTATCCCGCCAGTCCGAATGGATCAGATTACAATACAGCAATGCTTTGTGATGCGAGCGGTCGCCATTTGGTAATGATGCCACACATTGAGCGTTCTTTGTTCCAATGGCATTGGGCTAACTATCCGGCTGGTCGAAAAGATGAAGTATCTCCATGGATGGAGGCATTTGTTAATGCCAGAAAATGGGTAGAAAAACACTAATATGCAATTGATGTCAACCCTGCGAACAAAAATTACGCTCGCTAAACTCAGCTATCAAAAATCATGGACAGAATATAAGAGCGTGTAGGCCTTTTACAAACTAAAGCTAAAAGTAATTGGCATATTGAATCTTACCCTAACTGGCTTGCCATTTTGCTTACCTGGATTCCACTTCGGTGATTTTTTAATCACGCGAGCTGCTTCTTCATCCATACCAAAGCCAACACCTCTCATCACTTGAACATTTGAAATGGAGCCGTCTCGCTCAACTACAAAGCTAACGAAAACTTTACCGCCTTTAGCCTGATCTACTGCCATTTCGGGATACCGTAAATTTTTTGAAACATATTTATACCAGGCTTTCATACCGCCTTCAAATTCAGGAAAAGCTTCTATACCAACCCCCTCGTAGATTTCGTCGCCTATACCCGTACCATCGGTTGTGCTAGAACCAACTGCAGATCCGTTGCTACCTCCTGTAGTGGCCAAAGCAAATTCACTCGCCATGCCGTCTTGCACAACCGGACCAACAACTGCCTTTTCTACTTCTTTAATGGTTGGCATATCTACAGGTGCTGCATTTTCTACAGGCACAGGATGGTTCGGTATTTTAATCATCTTTACTTTTTGCTTCATTGGTTGTGTAGCAGGAGGTTTGATTTCTTTTTTGAGGGGTTTAGGTGCTTCTGGTGGCCTAATCTGGTTAACTTCCACAATTCGTTTGTCAGATAGTTGGCTATCTTGTACTGCAACATTCTTTGTAAAATAAGAATAGATCTTTGGCGTTGTAAACAGCAAAATAAATATCGGTGCACCAATAAATAATGCACGAACGGTATTGCCTGCAGATTCTGTTCTCAGCGCATATGCACCATAAGATTGGTTCCTATTTTTAAATATAAGGTTAAGCCACTCAGCCTTGTATAAATTTGATGAAGTGTTTAGCATGGTTTATAAGTGTTAGTCTGATCATATGATGAAACCAATACTTAAATTCCATAAGTCTGCTAACGATATATTTCCGGGTTTATATCAATTGCAGAAGGCGGCGAATTCACTGCAGCCCCCCATAACTGTACAGTTGGACGAGTTGGCTCCAATATAAGCCCAACACCGCCAATAGAGGGATCTACAAATCTCAAATTTGATTTTACCGCTTGAGAGAAAACACACGTTACAGCAGTTAAAACGACAAACAAAGTACCGAACAGCTCTTTTTTCACAATAAATTATTTAGGTTAATATTTGGTTTTATAAACCTATAAAAAAACTACTTGTATACACAATATGCCGACTAAGTTTTATTTTGACTAATAATTAACTAACCGCAATTGTCTAAATAATGTTTAAATCATAATTTTTTATTAAAAAATAATAAAAAAACCTTTGAATATATATTCACATTCGTATTTTTACAGTCAATTCACTAGAAAAACTGAAATTATAGGTTTATTTCCAAAACAATATCAAACAAATAAATGAAAAGCTTAAGGACAATTGCAATAAAAGAAGCGCAATCAAGAATTAATCCAGAGGTTAAAGCCCCGGCGGCTAAAATTTCTGAATTTTTTGGCGTTAATGTTTTTGACAAGAAAAAAATGAAAGATTTCTTATCAAAAGAGGTTTATAATAAACTCATTTCAGCCATCGACAACGGTGAATTGATTAATCAGGAGGATGCTAACCACATCGCTACAGCTATTAAAAGCTGGGCAATGGGCAAAGGTGCAACGCACTATACCCATTGGTTTCAACCACTAACTGGTACTACTGCTGAAAAACATGATTCATTCTTTGAGCCAAGCAGCGATGGTCCGATTGAGATATTTGCAGGAAGCGCCCTAGTTCAACAAGAACCAGATGCATCTAGTTTCCCTAATGGTGGTATCCGTAACACTTTCGAGGCACGCGGTTATACTGCTTGGGATCCTTCTTCTCCAGCTTTCATTATGGAAAGCGCAGCTGGAAAAACTTTATGCATTCCAACTGTATTTGTTTCTTACACTGGTGAGGCTTTAGATTATAAAGCGCCTTTATTGAAAGCGTTAAACGCAATGGATAAAGCAGCTGTTGATGTTTGTCAATTTTTTGATAAAAGCATCACTAAAGTAAATGCTTCCTTAGGTATTGAGCAAGAATATTTCTTGGTAGATCTTGCTTTATACAATGCACGTCCGGATCTTGTATTAACCGGCCGTACTTTATTCGGACACATGTCTGCAAAAGGCCAGCAATTGGAAGACCACTATTTTGGTTCTATTCCTGAGCGTGTTTTCAGCTATATGGTAGATTTCGAAAACGAAGCTTTAAAATTAGGTATCCCTTTAAAAACAAGACACAATGAGGTTGCTCCTATGCAATTCGAATGTGCTCCTATATATGAAGAAATCAACTTAGCTATCGATCATAACCAATTATTAATGGATTTGATGGAGAAAGTTGCTTTAAGACATAAATTTAAAGTGTTATTGCACGAAAAACCTTATGCAGGGATTAACGGTTCTGGTAAACACAACAACTGGTCGTTAATTACTGATACTGGCAAAAACCTTTTGGCTCCAGGTAAGACGCCTAAAAACAACCTAATGTTCTTGGCGTTCTTTGTGAACACGGTTAAAGCTGTTCATGAGCATGCAGATTTACTGAGAGCTTCTATCGCATCTGTAAGTAACGATCACCGTCTAGGTGCTAACGAAGCTCCACCTGCAATTATCTCTATCTTCCTTGGTCAGCAATTAAATGAGGTTCTTGACGAGATTGAGCACTCACGTATCAGTAAAAAAGTTAAAGAAGACAATGCTTTGTGGTTAGGTATTCCTAAAATTCCTCAAATCTTGTTAGACAATACAGATCGTAACCGTACTTCTCCATTTGCTTTCACAGGTAACAAGTTTGAGCTAAGAGCTGTTGGTTCTTCTGCTAACTCTTCCGCTCCTATGACTGTGTTGAATGCCATCGTTGCAGATCAATTGGTTAAGTTTAAAATTGACGTAGATAAACTGATTAAAAAAGGCGAGAAAAAAGATGTTGCCTTGTTAACAGTGATCAAAAAATACATCAAAGAATCTAAAGACATCCGTTTTGAAGGAAACGGTTATAGTCAGGAATGGGCTGATGAAGCTGAAAAACGCGGCTTAAGCAACATCAAAACTACACCAGTTGCGTTGGATGCTTATGTTAGCGAAAAATCTACTGAGTTATTTGCTAAAATCAACCTATTCAGCAAACGTGAAGCGCATGCCCGTCATGAAATCTTATTAGAGAACTATTACAAAAAACTTCAGATAGAAGCAAGGGTAATGGGCGAAATGACCAATAGCATGATTATTCCTGCAGTTATCGCTTACCAAAACACTTTGATCGAGAATGCAAAAGGACTGAAAGATTTAGGATTAGGCGAAGATGCGTTAGAGACTCCTCTTGCTATCATCGGTAAAATTTCTGAGCACCTTAAAATCGTTAAAAACAGCATTGATACGATGCTGGAAGCACGCAAGGTAACCAACCACATCGAAGATACCCGCGATAAGGCAATTAGCTACGATTTAGAAGTTAAATCTTACTTTGATACTATCCGCTACCATACTGATAAACTGGAGCAGATTGTTGACGACAGTGTTTGGCCTCTGCCTAAGTTCAGAGAATTGTTGTTCTTAAAATAAAACCTTCCATTTAATATTAACTATTTTTTAGTTTTATAACCTCTGCTGTAATGGCAGGGGTTATTTTTTTATATTTGCATCACATGAGTGATAACAGGTATAACCAGCGTGGGGTTTCTGCATCTAAGGAAGATGTACACCAGGCCATTAAGAACATCGACAAAGGTATATTTCCACAGGCTTTTTGTAAAATTATTCCTGACGTTCTGGGTGGCGATGATGCATTTTGCAATATCATGCATGCCGATGGCGCGGGTACAAAATCATCTTTGGCATACATTTACTGGAAAGAAACAGGCGACATTTCTGTATGGCGCGGTATAGCTCAGGATGCGATCATCATGAACATAGATGACCTGATCTGTGTAGGTGCAACTGATAATATCTTATTATCTTCTACAATTGGGCGTAATAAAAATCTAATACCTGGAGAAGTGATCGCGGCTATCATAAACGGAACGGAAGAAATTCTTGCCGAATTGCGTTCTCAGGGCATCTCCATCTATTCAACCGGTGGTGAAACTGCCGATGTGGGTGATTTGGTACGTACCATTATCGTTGATTCCACAGTAACTTGTAGAATGAAGCGTGATGACGTGATTAGTAACCATACCATCCAGGCGGGCGATTTAATTGTAGGATTATCCTCTAGCGGACAGGCCACTTATGAAACGGAATACAATGGCGGGATGGGTTCTAACGGACTAACCTCAGCCAGACATGATGTTTTCAATAAGTCGGTTGCCACAGCTTTTCCTGAAAGTTTTGATCCTGCAGTACCTTATAATCTTGTTTTCTCGGGCGGAAAAGGCTTAACAGATCCTATTGCGATTGATGATAACGGAACTACAGTAACGGCTGGCAAATTGGTTTTATCACCAACGCGCACCTATGCACCAGTTATAAAAAAAGTACTGGAAGGTTTCAGAAGTAAAATTCATGGCATTGTACATTGCAGCGGTGGCGCACAAACTAAAGTGCTCCATTTCATCAATGATAACGTTCATGTAATTAAGGATAACTTATTCCCTATCCCTCCCCTATTTAAGCTCATCCAGGAGCAATCTGGCACAGATTGGAAGGAAATGTATAAGGTTTTCAATATGGGCCACAGAATGGAATTATATGTTCCAGCTGAAATCGCAGCTTCCATAATAGAAATATCAAAAAGCTTTAATATTGATGCACAGGTTATTGGTAGAGTTGAAAGTTCTTCTCAAAAACAGGTTACGATCAACAGCGAGTTTGGCGAGTTCGTTTATAATTAAATCTTCTTTACTACTATTATAGTATTTCTACAGAGTTTAGCAGTATGAACAATATATGCAACTAATTTTTAGTTGCATATGATTATATTTGCATGAGTAAAATAGAAAAACTACTCGAGCGTTTTTTTTCAGCACCAAAAGACATTACGTGGAAAGAGGCACTAAAAGTGTTGAGTTATTATGGTTTCTAAGAAACAAAAAGTGGAAAAACCGGAGGGTCAAGAAGAAAGTTTGCGAATCGACATGGGAAAATAATTTGTTTACACGAGCCACATCTGGGAAGTATTTTAAAAAAATATCAAATAGATTTAATAATACAACATATACAAATCCATGAAAAACTACTTTGAGTACAAAGACTATATTGGAACAGTAGAATTCAGTGCAGAAGACCGCGTATTTTTTGGAAAGATACATGGCATAAATGATTTGATTACTTTCGAAGGTAGTTCCGTAACGGAACTTGAAAATGCGTTCAAAGATGCGGTTGCTGATTATATTGAAACCTGTGAATCTCTTGGTAAAAAACCAGAAAAAGCTTACAAAGGGTCGTTTAACGTACGAATTTCTGAAAAACTACATTCTGACACAGCTCTACTTGCAAAGAAAAAAGGCGTAAACTTAAATGAGGTAGTAAAAACGGCTTTGAGCTATATTGTTCAGCATGAAGAACTGTTAAATCCTTAGCCCTTCACGCTGAACAATTATTATTTAATCTTCTGCTTTAATGCTTTTACTATCGCTGCTTTAGCTAAAGGCTCCATTATAGCGTAGCCAACTTTAGTTGGATGGATACCATCATTAGCTAAACTTTTAGGCAAACCATTTCTTTCATCTTTCATTGCAGTATGATAATCAAGGTAAGTAAGCTTGTGCGCATCCGCATATTCTTTAATCCATTTATTCAGTGCAATTACTTTATTTGCAGGCTCCATCCCAGGCTTCCATGGAAAGTCAAATGCAGGCAAAACTGAAGAAAGAACAACCCTTATCTTATTTGCTTTTGCAATCTCTGCCATCCCAGCGATGTTATCCTCTATCATTTCTAATGTTGAGGGACCAGTATTACCTGCAATATCATTGATACCGCAAAGCATTACCACCACTTTCGGTTTAAGCGCAACCACATCCTGGTGAAAACGAATTAACATTTGTGGGGTTGTTTGTCCGCTGATACCGCGACAGATATAAGGATTAGCGGAGAAGAACTCTGGTGATGTATTTTTCCAGCCTTCAGTAATGGAATTACCCATAAACACTACCCTATTCTCTCCAACTGCCGGAGCGGCTAGTTTTGCATTATCTTCTTGATAACGTTTTAAATTTGCCCAATCCTGTGCCTGTACAAATTGAACGGATAATAGTAATGAGGCTCCTAGCAGCCATTTGTTTGAAATCAATTTCATTGGTGTAAATTAAATAGTTGTTAAACTTCTTATTAAATGACTGTGTTTTTAAATTCTATGTATTTAGTACCAAAAGAGGAATTAGTTTAATGATTTTTTACTTTATAAAGTTTATATCCAAAAAGGAAGATAACGATATAGCAAACGATGGGAAGGTAGTATGCGTTAGCAACGCCATATTGGTCGGCAAAGTTACCCATTATAAATGGCAAACATGCACCACCTACAACGCCCATCGAAATAAATGAAGCTGCTTGTTGGGTATGTTTACCCAAATTTTTAAGCCCAAGACTAAAAATAGTTGGAAACATGATACTAAAAAAGAAATTGATCATTAACAATGCGACATAAGAGGGCCAACCCAAATGTTGCGCTACAATCAGACACATGACCACGTTACCTGCAGCAAATATGACTAACAGTTTATTAGGTGCCATTATTGTCATTAACGATGTACCTACAATACGTCCAAGCAACATCATACCCATAAAAAGTCCCATAAAATACGCAGCCTTTTCACCGCTAAAGTGCATGATATTAGTACCATAGTTGATAAAGAAAGCCCAGGTACCGCCTTGTGCCGCAACATTGAAAAATTGCGCCACGCAGGCCCATACAAAATGGCTATGCTGAATAAGCGATTTTTGAGGCGCTACATCAACGTTTACTGCCTCCGGATTCTCTGAACCAACAGCGTCATGAGGATCAGTTAAAGCAGGTATTTTAAGAAATACAAAAGCTACTGCTATTAAAAGTACTACAATACCGATACCAACATACAACGTCTTTACTGACGTAAGATCTGTCGTCTTTACCGTATCTCCGCTCAAAAGGAAAAAACCTCCGATGAGGGGGCCGATAATAGTGCCAACTGCATTAAAAGTCTGTGCAAAGTTTACACGCAGATCGCTTTTTCTTTGATCGCCAAGAGCGGCTGCAAAGGGATGTGCTACTGTTTCCAATGTTGCCATACCACAACCAACGATAAATAACGCGACCCTAAAAAATGTAAAAGATGATGCATTGGCTGCTGGTACAAATAAAAATAAGCCCGCGGCAAATAAAACCAAGCCTAATATCACACCCGGCTTATATCCATATTTCTTCATGAATAAACCAGCTGGAATACTCATAAAAAAATAAGCGCCGAAGACTGATAATTGGATCAATCCAGATTGAGCCATCGACAGATTCAGTACATTTTGAAAATGTTTATTAAGTACATCGCTCATGGAATGCAATACACCCCACATCAAAAATAGGGAGGTAACGAAAATAAAAGTGACGATGAATTTCTTGTCTGTAAAAGCAGGCTTGCTCGTTAAATCATTCATTGGTTATTTGGTTATGTTTGTTTTATAAGCTAAAGATATAAGTTTGTCCCGGTTTTGTATCAAAATCGTATAGTAATGTTTCCTTTACACCGGTAACTTTTATTTTAGCTTTCTCAGAAATCAATGGTTTTGGGGTTTCGTTTACAGCGTAAAACACGTTGGTATTCTCGCCTTTTGCAGCCAATAATTTACCTTTTAATGGGCTGGCTACCCGTAACCTGCACTTACCTCCTAATAATGATTTGATCACCACCTTAGTCACTTTCCCATTTTCCCAGCTTAGGTTTACAACCTCAAACCCACCTCTGGCCCTTAACCCGCTTACACTGCCTTTTGTCCACACATCTGGTAATGCTGGCAGCAAATGGATGTCTCCATCATAGCTCTGCATCAGCATCTCTGCAATACCTGCAGTACATCCAAAATTGCCGTCAATCTGGAATGGTGGGTGCGCATCAAACAAATTTGGATAGGTACCGCCAGATTCTGAGCGGTTACTTGCCGGACTCAATTGATCGGTAAGTAGTTTGTACGCATGGTTTCCGTCCAGAAATCTTGCCCAAAGGTTTACTTTCCAGCCCATCGACCAGCCTGTTGATACATCACCTCTGTATAGTAACGAGGTGCGTGCTGCATCAAACAATTCTGGTGTACGGTAAGGAGAAATCTCTCCTGCCGGGAATACCCCAAATAGATGGGATACATGCCTATGTTTATCGCCAGGGTTATCCATATCTTGCAACCATTCCTGTAGCTGACTGTACTGCCCAATTTGCATAGGCGGCAGTCGCTTTCTCAAACCCTTCAACCGTTCTGCAAAATCTTTGTCCTTACCCAGTATTTCTGTTGCACGGATCACGTTAGAGAACAGCTCAAATAAGATCTGATTGTCCATCGTTGTTCCTGCTTGTATTGATTTACCTTGGGCAGCGGCCGGTGCGTTTTCCGGAGAATTAGAAGGTGCTACCACCAACCATTTATGGGTAGGTTCTTCTACCAGAAAATCACTATAGAACTCTGCTGAGCCTTTAATGGCGTCATAAACAGATTCCAGGTATTTTTTATCACCGCTATACAAATATTTATCCCAAAGGTGTCTGCTTAACCAGGCTCCTCCCATCGGCCACATACCTGAATATACGTTATCAACTTCACCGCTTATGCGCCAAATATCAGTGTTATGGTGTGCCACCCATCCCTTTGAACCGTACATTACCCTTGCCGTTTCCTGCCCGGTTGCGGAAAGTTCCTTAACCATTTTAACCAATGGCTCGTGCAGCTCCGTTAAATTGGTTGATTCAGCGGGCCAGTAATTCATCTCTGTATTGATGTTAATGGTGTATTTACTACCCCAAGGCGGATTCATTTTATCATTCCAGATCCCCTGAAGGTTTGCTGGTTGGCCGCCCGGTTGTGATGAGGAGATTAACAAATATCTTCCAAACTGAAAGTACAATGACGCAAACTGCGGGTCATTTCCTTTTGCAAAGTTAGTTAAACGTACATCTGTTGGTTGTTTTACTGCATCATTCGCACCCAAATCCAGTTTTACGCGATTAAATAGCTTTTGGTAAGCAGTTATGTGCGCTTTCCTTAGGGCTTCGTATGACTTAAAGCTAGCTTGCGACAAATAATCAGTTGCTCTTTTATTTTCATCTCCACTTAGATCTTTATAGCTATTAAAATTTGTAGCAATGGAAACCAGCAAAGTAACGGAATTGGCATTGCTCACCTCAACTGACTGATCTGTTGTTGAAACTTTACCACCTTCGGCGGAAACTTTTACTATAGAATTGAATTTAACGGCACCTTTTACCCCATCCTTATCGCCTGATATCCCATTTAACAAAAGTTCGTTGCCGTTTCTGGTACTGAAAGTGGATTTTTGATCGCTTTCCATGACGGCATTAAACGTCAGCATTCCGGGTTTGCTCGCACTCAGTTTTATCGCAATAACCTGATCTGCCAGAGATGCAAAAAGTTCCCTGGTATAGGTTACGCCATTCACCACATAGGTCGTTTTTGTTATCGCGCGCTCAATATCCAGCTCACGGTAGTAAGCTGTAAAGTTATCATGACCAGGAAATACCAGCTTAAGGTTGCCCAAAAGCTGGTAATTCATTCCATTTATTCTTGACTCCATCCCAGCCGCCGCCAGCTTACTGGCCTCGTCGTAGTTCCCCTCAAATATTAGTTTCCTGATCTCTGGAAGCGCTGCCAAAGCTTTCGGGTTGTCGTTACGGTTGGGTCCGCCAGACCATATTGTCGCCTCGTTTAGTTTAATTAATTCGTTAGCCGGGTTACCGTACACCATTGCGGCAATTCGGCCGTTACCAATTGGAAGTGCAGCTTCCCATGTTTTTTCTGCTGGCTTATTGTACCACAGCTTTAAATCAGTGGACTGTGCAAAGCAAGTAAAGAAACAAACTGAAAGGATGAATACAATGAGGCCTTTCTTCACGAATCTATATGTATCTGTTGATCAGATTCTCCATATATTCTTGTCGGCCGCTAATTACTGCTGGCTCACCTTTTTCTATGGCATACTCACGAAGATCTTCTAATGAAAGTTTCCCTGCACTGAATTCTGCTCCCTTACCAGTGTCAAATGACGCGTAGCGGTCTGTACGGATCTTCTTATAGTCAGATTTCTCTAAAATCTCACTAGCAATAATCAAAGCCCTTGCAAACAAATCCATACCACCAACATGCGCATAGAAAAGGTCAGCAGGATCTGTAGAGTTTCTGCGGATTTTAGCATCGAAGTTAATACCGCCACCTTGTAAACCACCTGCTTCCAAAATGATCAGCATAGATTCTACCAGTTCATTGATGTTGTTCGGGAACTGATCTGTATCCCATCCATTTTGGTAATCACCACGGTTAGCGTCGATTGAACCTAATAAACCGGCATCTGCAGCTACTTGTAATTCATGTTGGAAGGTATGACCAGCCAATGTAGCATGGTTTACTTCCAGGTTTAATTTAAAATCACCCATCAAATCATATTTCTGAAGGAAGCCCAATACAGTAGCCGCATCATAATCGTACTGGTGCTTAGTAGGCTCGCATGGTTTAGGCTCAATAAAGAATGTTCCTTTGAAACCGTTTCTGCGTGCGTAGTCTTTTGAGGCGTGTAAAAACTTAGCAAAGTTGTCTTGCTCGCGTTGCATATTGGTGTTTAAGAGCGACATATAGCCTTCTCTTCCACCCCAAAACACGTAATTTTCTCCGCCTAGTGCAATGGTCGCATCCAGGGCAGCTTTAACTTGTGCGGCGCCGTGGGCCAGTACATGAAAATCAGGATTGGTAGCGGCGCCATTCATATATCTCGGATTAGAGAACAAGTTGGCAGTTCCCCAAAGTAATTTAACGCCCGTTTGAGCTTGTTTTTCTTTAGCATAATCAACTAAAGCTTGTAATCTGCGGTCGTTCTCCTTAATGTCTAATCCATAATCAACTACATCCAAATCGTGGAAGCAATAATATGGAAGGTTCATTTTAGTCAAAAACTCAAAAGCAGCATCCATCTTATCTTTTGCACGTGCAACAGGTTCCGATTTTACATCCCATGGAAAATTATGTGTTGGCGCGCCAAATGGATCTGCACCATTTCCACAGAACGAATGCCAGTAGGCTCCTGCAAAGCGAAGGTGGTCTTTTAATGTTTTACCTCCTATCACCCTTTCTGCATCGTAATACCTAAAAGCAAGTGGATTATCACTGCCCGGTCCTTCGAACTTTATCTGTTCAATTCCTTTAAAAAATTCATTCTCAAAATTAAGTGCTGACATGTTATAATGGTTTTATATGTGGTTCTAATTATTTACTGATTCTAATTGTTGTTTAAGAATCTCTTTCCAGTCCTGATAAGGTGCTTCCAGGCTACTCCCTGATGGCTCAACTACTTTAAGCGGCTTTTTATAACTAAATGCTTCCTCTGCTGATTGGTAGATTCCTGCACCTATACCTGCACCAATTGCCGCCCCAAAGCTGCCGTCGTTTTCATAAAGTTCTACTGGTACGCCTGTAATATTTACAAACGATTGGGTAAATACTTCACTTAAAAACAGGTTTGATTGTCCGGCCCTTATTACTGCAGGCTGCATTCCGTTTTCTCTTAAAATATCCAGGCCATATCGAAACGAGAATGCAATGCCTTCTTGTACAGCACGAAAAACATGTGCGCTAGAATGCAAGTTAAGATCAATATTACGCAAGTGTGCTCCCGCTATTTTATTGTTCAGCATACGCTCAGCACCATTGCCAAAAGGCAATACGCGCAACCCATCGCTCCCCGGGGTAATAGCCGATGCGGCTTCGTTCATTGAAGGGTAACTCAGGTCGGCACCCGCCATGTTCTTTGTCCACCTGTTCATGCTACCTGTTCCGTTGATGCACAATAACACGCCTAATCGCTGTTTTTCTATACTATGGTTTACGTGGGCAAAGGTGTTTACCCTACTTTGTTTGTCACACAGCAGCTGGTCTGTTACGCCATAAATCACCCCTGATGTTCCTGCTGTTGCGGCCACTTCTCCTGGCTCTGTAACATTTAATGACAGTGCGTTATTTGGCTGATCTCCTGATTTATAAGATACTGGTATGCCTTCTTTTAATCCAATCTGCTCGGCTACTGATTTACTCAGGTATCCGTGGGCAGAAAATACTGGATTTACCTGTGGAATCAATGCATCATCAAATCCGTAATGCTTCATTACGTCTTTAGATAGCTCATTCTCCTTGAAGTCCCAGAAAATACCTTCAGACAATGCGGAGATGCTTGTGGTTACCGCTCCAGTCAGTTTAAAAGCAATGTAATCTCCAGGTAGCATCACCTTTTTGATCTTTGCATATAGTTCTGGTTGGTTCGCCTTTACCCAAGCCAGTTTAGAGGCTGTAAAGTTACCGGGCGAGTTCAGCAAATGCGCTAACGCGCGATCTCTTCCTATGGCATTCATAGCCTGATCTCCAATCTCTACAGCGCGACTATCACACCAGATGATACTGTTTCTCAGGCTCTCGCCTTGTTCATCTATCACTACCAATCCGTGCATCTGATAAGCGATGCCAATGGCGGCTATATCTGCAGGGTTGTACTTACTTTTTTGATTACAAACAACAATTGCTTTTTGCACATGCTCCCACCACATGTTAGGATCTTGTTCTGCCCAGCCATGTTGCGGGGTCAGGATTTCTGATTCTGTATCGGGATATTGGGATGTTGCCAGGATGCTGCTATTCGCAGCATCCACAACAGAAACTTTTATAGATGATGTGCCTACATCAATACCTAGTAGCAGCATATATATAATTATGGAATTAGCTGACTGCTATCTTCTTTTTTCTTGAGTTCATATAAAATACCAATCCGCCGAATGCAAAAATCAGTATTATTGGAAGGATAAGGGTTACTTGTAACACCTCCGGACCAGCCAAGTTTTTAGCTGCACCAAGTGCGGTTGCCTGGGCTGTACCCTCTGTCGCGGCAGAATAGGTAGCCAAATCTGCACCCCCAGGTAAATGTTTAACAATTAGCCCGTCGTAATAGCTTCCCATAAAAATGGTAAATACCGATACGGCAAACATACCTGCACCGCCGAGTAGATTTAAGCCAAGGGCACCAGATTGTGGAATGTTTTCTGCCACAAAACCTATCATTGTAGGCCAGAAATAACATACCCCAATTCCAAATACTACTGCCGCAAAAAAGATAGAGTTTCCTGTAAATGTGCTTAACATGTACAATCCAGCTGCCGAGAATATGGCAGAAAATAGCAATACTCCTGCCGGAGCCAGCTTTTTAACAATAGGCTTGGCAAAAGCACGGCCTAATACCTGCATTCCTGCAGTTAAGGTTACTAGCAATATGGCATTTTCTGTCACGTTTTTAAGCAACAAGCTGATCCACTGACCAGTAAATAATTCTGTAATCCCTGTCATGAACATGCAAACCACCATAAAAAGGAACAATGGCGAAAGCACGGCCTTGTACATATCAGCGCTTGAATAGCCTGATGATACGCGTTCTGTAACCGGAAACTCCAGTCTGGAGAATAAGAATCCATAAATTAGGGTAGGGATCAGCATGGTAGCTACTTGTACCTGCCATCCAATACCAAGGTGTACCAATAGTGTTACCAATAGCGTACCTATAACGATACCGCCCGGGAACCATAAGTGAAAGTAATTTAAACGTGTAGTCTTATCGTCAGGATACAACGTGGCAACCAATGGGTTACAAGCTGCTTCTACTGTTCCATTTGCTATGCCAATTAGTAAGGTAGAGAAAAATAGTGTCCAGTAACCTTGAGCAAAAATAGTTAGGGCAATACCTGCAAGGTGAAAGACGAAGGCCATCACCAATAAGCGTTTCATGCCAATAATATCGACAATAAACCCGCCTATAATTACTGCTAAGGGGAACCCCCAGAAAGCAGTTGCTGTAATGGTTCCTAATTGAGTGGCGTTTAATTGAAAATCTATTCCCAGCTGACCCATCATCCCGGCACGGATACCGAAAGAGAGAGAAGTTACTAAAAGTGCCAGACAGCTTGCCCAGAATAATTTTGATGTTTGAATGTTTGCCATATATTTGGTTGTATTGTTTACGGGTAATAGTTGTTAAATATGTAATTATTTTTTCAAAGCGTCAAGCTCCTTTATTGTCCAGGGCTTATTTCTTTCTCCTACAAGCATTCTAATTTTCTTTACATCAGCAGGTTTAACTAATTGCGCTTTATTACCCATATCATTTCTGATATAACTTAATACGGATGCGATGTAATCGTCTGTATTAAAACCAAGCGCAGGCATTACATCTGCATAGTTTTTACCATCAACAGGGCCAGATAGGCCGTGAAGTAGTATTCTAATCAACTTTTCAGGGTCGCCATTCACATCTTTGGCACCTGCAAGTATCGGAGCAGGCATTCCTTTACCACCGCTAATTACCCCTTTTCCTTCTGCACCATGGCAGGTGGCACATAGCTGTTTAAATATGGTAGCGCCTTCCATTAACGTTTGCTGATCGGTCTGTGCCAATTTCATATGCGCTAAATCATTTGCCACACGCGCACTTATTTGATTTTGATATTTCTTTTGAGAGGCTACCATAGCCAAATCGGCAGGATGTGCAGCTACCAGTTCCTCTTTAATTTTGTTAGCTTGTTCTGATTCATTAAACCTAAGGGTTAATGCCAGCTGATAACGCACATCTGCACTTTCATCGTCTTTAAGGGGTGCTAAGGCGTTTACCAATTGATCGTCTCCTTTTTTTACCGCTTCATCACAAATCCAAACTGCTGTTTTACGTACCTGCGCATCTTTATCTTTTAAAGCGCCCAGTAAAGTTTGCCTTTCCAGCACCTCTAAACCGTTTAAGGTCCACAATGCATGGATTCTTGCCAACTGAGATGTTGATGTTGTTGCCATCGTTTTTATCGCAGCTGCGATACTTTTATCTCCTCTTATTACCAAAATCTTTTGGGCATTTTCACGCCACCATCCATTTGGATGTGCCAGGTATTGCACCAGCTGTGCACTTGGAATGCTTAGCATGCGTGGTAATGTTTTGTCGGGTTTGATGCCATCGTATACCACACGGTATATTCTACCGCGACTGGTATTTTTATCTAACCCTCTCTTGGTAATTTGCGGGCGAAGGTAGCTTCCTGGTTTAGTCCAGGCACTTTCTTGTATGATACCGCGGTACATATCTACAATATATAGGCAACCATCCGGACCGGTAGCACTATTTACGGGGCGGAAATTCATATCTGTCGACGCAATAAATTCTTCTTTATTGTATGCATTCTTAAGTGTAATCTTTCCGTTAGTATTGATCACCTTAGCGCGTCTTATTAGGCGGCCAACTGGTTCACAAATTAGTAAATCACCATTCAGGTCTGTTGGTAAGGAGTTCCCTCTAAATATCGACTGACCGGTACATGCCGTAAAATGATTAAGCGTGCTGTCCGGACGAAGCCTGCCCGCACCTCCCTGCACATCTGGTGTAGAGATCACAGGCCATACTGCCTGGAAATCGTTGTCGTACTGATCGTCAAAATCCAGGCTGCCATAATAAGGATTTTGCTGGAAGTTTAATGCCGGAGCTTCACCACCTGCAGCAGAGAAATACAATTTTCCGTAGTTGTCGTTGGCCAAGCCCCACTGTCCACCCGGACCTTCATGCAGGTATTCCGATTTAAGCATACCGTTATCATACTTATACCGTACATTTTCTACAGTAACATAGATCTTGTTATCAAGGTTCCAAACCAAACCGCTTCTTTGATGCTCCAGGTTATTGTGGTTCTCGGTTTCATTACTAAACACCTTTTTCTTTTCATCAGCCCTACCATCGCCATTGGTATCCTTATAGCTGTATATACTATTGTCGTAGGTTTCGGCAACCAACAACCTATCATCCAGTGTCATAATCATTCTTGGCAAAAGCAGGCTGTCTATGAACACCACAGATTTATCCATTTTACCATCACCATTGGTATCTTCCAGTCGTTTAATGGTACATATCCGTTTGCCTTCGCCAGTACCATTTGCATCCTGCATGTACGTGTTCATTTCCGCTACAAATAATCGCCCATTCCCATCCCACGCAATAGCTACCGGCTCGTTGATCATCGGTTCGCTGGCTACAAGCTCCAGGTGATAGCCTTTCTGAAGATGTATGGTTTTCATGCTTTCCTGAGGATTAAGGTAAGCAGGAGAAGGACTAAGATTTACAATGATCTTTCCATTCGCATCGCGATTCAATGCTGTTTGTGTAACCTTGCAGGTAATGGCCAGTAAGGATAATCCGATTAAATAGATTATAAATTTTCTTTTCATTAATCAATTTGGTGTTTAGTTTAGCCCCCACTTCTTGTTCGGTAACGGACCCATTTCCAGCTCCAGCTTACCACCAGCAACCAGTTGATTGTGCGTAAACCAAGGGGTATTTAATGGTTGGCCATTAAACTTAGCGCTCTGAATATATTTATTGATTACCGAACATTTGTTGGCGATCATGGAAAACTGCTTGCCATTTGGCAAATCAATAGTTACCTTTTCAAATACGGGACTGCCTATCGTGTATACAGGATTTCCGGGCGTAACCGGATAAAAGCCCATGGAAGAGAATACCACAAAGGCCGACATACCGCCACCGTCTTCATCGCCGGGGATACCAAAAACATTGTCTTTATACCAGGTATCTAATAAGAAACGGATTCTTTTTTGTGTTTTCCAAGGTGATGAGGTAAAGTTGAACAAGTAAGGGATATGGAAACTAGGTTCGTTACCCATAGAATACTGGCCGTTTATCCCCGTAAAATCCGGGAACTTTGCCCAAAGATCATATTTACTCCTGCCAAGTCCCTCACGGAAAAGCTGATCCAGTTTAGCTTCAAAACTAGGCACCCCGCCAAACAGGTCAATCAAACCCTTTACATCATGCTGAACCTGCCATAAGTAGGTCCACCCGTTGTTTTCATCGTAGAAATCTCTACCACCCATACCACCATCAAACTTAGGATCTATTTTAACCCAATTGCCTTCGTTGTCCTTAGGCAAGAACATTTGCGATGTTGAATCCCAAAGGTTCTTATAGTTATTTGCACGTGCAGAGAACTTACTGAAATCGGCAGTGTTGTTTAACTCTTTAGCAAACTGACCCAGCGCCCAATCGTCATAACTATGGCCCAATGTAATGGCTACAGCCTGGCGTTTTTCAAAACCATGCACGGTAGTATTCGTTTCCTTCTCCCCTATTTTTAAAGCAGGAAAATAACCTTTATCATAGTAAAAATCCTCCAGATCAGTCTTAGGCCCATTTTTCCAGGGCAGCATGGTAGCCTGGGTAGCATTTTTATACATCCCCTCGTACGCAGCTTTAACATCGTAATTACGGATTCCTTTGCGGTATCCATCCAGAAAAGTAATGGTAGAGTGGAAACCATTCATACAAGGATTATCGCCGTATAGCAATGGAAAAGTTGGCACCCAGCCGCTTTGTTTGTACATCTCTACATAAGAATTCAGCATATCGCCTTC
This sequence comes from Pedobacter sp., assembly GCA_025351765.1. Taxonomy (GTDB): domain Bacteria; phylum Bacteroidota; class Bacteroidia; order Sphingobacteriales; family Sphingobacteriaceae; genus Pedobacter. The sequence continues at coordinate 2,792 of JANXVH010000119.1, read as the reverse complement.
CATAGCAGGATTTAAAATGGTTCTTAATGGGTGATGTGCCAAATAAGTATCCCATACCCAATCATCCACAAAGAACGGCCTGTTGGTGGTATGGATCTTTTTATCATAACCGCTGTAATACTGACCATCTTCAGTAATGTCTACCATACGCTCATAGCAACGGTAAAGGGCAGTATAGAATGATCTTTTTTGTGCTTCGGTGCCGCCAACTGCCCCAATTTGATTGATCACTTTAGACCAGGCTGCTTCTCCAAGTTTGGATTGCTGATCAAAAGTAACCGACTTCAATTCATTTGTATAATTCTTTTTAGCCTGTTCTGCACTAATAAAAGACAAGGCATACCTAAATTCTATAGTATTAGGGGCTTTATCATCAAACCAGATCACCAATTTATTGCCGTCCTTTTCTGATTTAGAATCTGCATTGAAGGTGCCATACATAAATACCTTAATACCATCCCAGGTCTCTATACCGGTTATTTCTTTATCAGAAGCAAATTTATATTCACTAAAACCACCATTGTAGCGATCCATGATCAGCGCTTTCGGACTATTTGCTTGAAAATCAAACTTAAATATCCCGGCTTTCTTACCTGGAGTGAATTCTACTTTAATATCATCATCAACCAAATAGGTAGAATAATACCATGGACGGTTAACCTCCAGATCATGGTCATAGGTCATCCTCTGTCCCGACAATACATTATGCGTAGGCTTAATCGCAAATACCTGCCCATTACGGTGAGAAACCACTGTTAATGGAAAACTACTAATCTGATCATCGATATAATCTGCACGCTGAGGAGTCATTCTAATGACTTGGTTTGGCAATTGAATTGTTGGCCTTGTAGGTTCCAGTATGGCACCAACATTTCCAATTCGCGGATCTACATATTTCAAGTTACCTTCTCCTGGAAATTGCAATTGTCCGAAAACAAATGTAGCCGGAAAGCAAGCCATTATTAATATTAAAGCGGCTTCGTAAGATTTAGAAAGTTTTGTCATATTAAAGAAATAGATTTCATTTGGTTATCTGGTGTGCCGATCAAGATAAGAAAATTTATGCTGATTAAGCAAGCACTTTAATCAAACCCAGATAAATGCTATTGCCCTGCATTTTTCCATCAGCCGATGCAAAGCTCATATAACAATGTACTTCCTGATCTATATCCGGACTAACATCCAGGCTTGCCTTGAGGCCTGACCGATCGCAATAGTTTAGAAAATATGCCGAATCGCCTGTTGTTTCGTTATAGATCAGGAAATTGGCGGTATCACTGCCCTGGCAAAATAGCGACTGTGGTTGTTCCAACCAATTCATAGTGATATGGCCATCCTGCGAAACCATTTGCAAGCTTTCTGGGCCTTCTACATTTCCTTTGCTATAAACCAGTTGGGGAAGATTTAGCTTTATTTCTACTTCATTAACGATAAACGCATGACCGTAGTTATATGAATACGCTGTGTTTACAGGGTTACCGCCCTTGGCCAATTTTTTAAACCCCGCATTAACCAGTTCTGAAATGTTATTTAGAAAAATATTGAGCGTGGAAAATTTAAACCGCGACTCTTTTTGTTTAGCGGTGCCCTCTTTAGGTGTGCCATTAACACGGTAAAGCGAAGTCATGATGTCCTGCCCGCGGTGCCTGCGTCCAATTACAGCTCCTGTTTTATTGCGAAATGAACCTAAAATTCCCGTACTTAAAATCCCCATAATACCGTTACTTTATTTTTAGTTCTAATGTCAATTGAGAATCGTTTGCCTCAGCCAAGTTAACACTTCCGGTATAGGTGCTGTCTGATATTTGTTTCCTATCGGCAGATATAAAGCTGATATAGGTTTCTGCGTATTTGCCTTTTAAACTTGGCGACAATACCAACTCATCTGCACCTGTGATCCTATTGTTTCCAAAAAGTTTGTGCACCGCCCTGTTCTCAGTTGGAAAGTAAGCGATCATCATTGCCTGATCTGTCGACTCTGCCCAAGGCATTTTAGGGTCTGCATCCCAGGTAAAAGAAATCCCCTCTTCAGTTGAAACAGCTTTCAAACCTTCGCTGGTTTTTAGCATCCCTCTACTAAATATCAATTCTGGGTAATCGATTGTAAAGTCGGGATAAGCACCTTTTATCATTCTTTTCTTATTCTCCCGAATGGCCAGATTAAAAGCGTTTTTATCAGTCCCCAGCGCTTCAATACCGAAGCCCACCTTAATATAATCTTGTAATTTGCTAAAGAACTCACTGGTAAGCTTAGTAATCATACGAGCACTAAGTTGCGCCATTGAAGCTGGTTTATAAGACTTACCAACCTTTCTGACTACATTTTTGCCATTTAAAATGTAATAAACAAGGTTATCTACCCTGCCTGTTACTTCGCCATGAAGGCCATTATTTGAAATACCCATAATTAGTAATTTAAATGCAAAGGTAGGCAGGCTAAGTAATAAAAACAAGGGAACAGACTATTAATATTACCTTATAAACACCTAATTAAAAAGTAATAAAAAATTTTGTTGCAATATCCTTGCAATATCCTTGAAATATCCTTGCAATATCATTTAGTTATCCTATTGGATATTTCAAGGATATTACAACCATAACGGAACGATATAGAAATTAAGTTATTTACTAGTTGTTTATATGTATTTTATATGTTTTCATTAGGAATGTGTTGCGAATGCGTGGTACGGCTTACCATAATGAGCTATTATACCTCCAACTCTTAAGCTATAAATTAAAAAAACAGGTACAAAAAAAGGTGGTTCTTTTGGAACCACCTTTTTACTATAAAA
>JANXVH010000093.1 GCA_025351765.1 Pedobacter sp. | reverse complement strand
GACCAGAGGCAGGAAAAACTTATACTGCAAAAATAACCTTTCCTGATGGATCCCATAAATCAGTTGCTTTACCAATACCCATAACCAACGGTTATGTATTGAGTGTGTTTCAGCCCAATGCAGATAGTATCTTGGTGAGAGTTGGCGTACCAGAGCAAATGGTTGCCGCTCAGCCTGCCCTGACTGTAAACTGCATTGTCCATTCTGGTGGAGAAATAATTGCAGCTACTCCTGTGAAGTTAAATAGGATTATAACATCCCTCTGGTTGGAAAAGAAAGCATTTCCCTCAGGAATAGCTCAGTTCACTTTGTTTTCTGCCGAGGGAGAACCTCTAAATGAAAGAATTGCCTTTGTTAAAACAAATGACCAAATGCATTTAAAACTAAAGACCTTAAAAAATAAATATTCGGGTAAGGAACGAGTAGAGTTGGAACTGGAGGCACTGGATGGAAACAATGAGCCTTGCGTTGGAAACTTTTCGATTTCTGTAATCGACAAAAACAAGGTTCCCTTCGATGAAGATCAAGAGAGTACTATTTTTTCCAATCTTTTACTTTCCTCAGATATTAAAGGATACATAGAGAAACCAAATTACTATTTTTCCAAAAATAACGAAGAGGAAAACAAAGCATTGGATAATTTGATGTTGACTCAAGGATACAGAAGATTCACTTGGAATCAAATCTTAACGAATTCTGCTCACAATTTAACTCCCTCAAACAATAAAAGTGATCCCAATAAGGCATATTTAACAAATGCTAAGTTCAAAGCTGAAGGTCTTGATGTAGTTATCACAGGCATGGTGAAGACACTAGGTGGAAGTCCGGTTCCAGGTGCGAAACTTACCTTATTAGCCACTAAAGCTGGAATATTAGAGTCGGCTGTTGCAGATACTAAAGGAAAATTTAAGTTTGAAGGATTAGTAATATCAGATAGTATAAAATTTTCAGTACAAGCTAGGGGGCCAAAAAATGAAAATAAAGTTGAGGTCGTTTTGGACAGTATGCCAAACGTATACCTATCAAAAAATAAAAATTTTTGGGACATTAATACAAATATTTACTCAGCAGGTCGTACATACATTGAAAATAATAAAAAGCAATATTCATACGAAAAGACAGGCCAACTAGATCGCGTGCGAAGATTGAAAACAGTGCAAATTTCCGCAAAAAGAACCAATCAATCTTATGCAGCTCAAGGTGGAATAAATATTGTCGAGGGTCACGCAGATAAAACAGTTGAAATGAAAAATCAAAAGCCATTTGCAAATTTAGGTGTATTTTTGCGTGGCCTGTTACCAAATATTAAGTTCATGAGTTTTGTTCCAGACCCAACTAGTCCTCAGGTTATCTTAAATTATCCGTTCTCCTACAATTCAGAAACGCAGGCCTGGGACCCCATGAAGATTATAATGGATGGCCGTGAATTAAGAGGACTTGAAGCCGGGGGCGTTTTTGATAATTCCACTATCGTAGCTGAAGACATCGCCAAAATTGAAGTTATTTTAACAAATAGAGCGTTGATAACCGTTTTGGGGGGCGCGTCTATCTTGATTTATACCAAAATAGACAAGAGAGTAACTAATACTTTCAACATCGCTAGTATTTCTCCAAAAGGCTTTAATAAGGCTCGCATTTTTTACTCGCCAAAATATAGTCAAACTGATTTAAAATTAATCTCGCCCGACTTCCGCTCTACTATTTATTGGGATGCAACGGCTAAAACAGGCTTAGATGGGAAATGCATTTTAAATTACTACAATGCCGACGCACCTGGCAGTTATAAAGTAACAGTAGAGGGTATTAATGCTAAAGGAGAGTTGGGTAGACTTATTTATTATTATTTCGTCGAAGACTAGCAATGAAAATAGAAGCGTAATAACATCGCAGTTAAGAATCTGTGCATATATCAGTCTATAACGGGCTACCTGTATCGGTGATGTTGGGCCAGTAGTATCGGTGATACCGGTCCAATTTAAACAAAGCGTTATTTTACAGCAAACAAAACTGTAGAGTATGGCCGGCAACGGATATACTTACGTAGAGGCCAGTGTCAGCCAGCAGAAAAAGATTCCCATTGAACGTGAATGGGCACCAGTTTTTTTCGTGAGCTCTTCTAGATAATCCAGTCTGTTTTGAGGTAAGTTCTGAATTTACTTCTAATTCTAGATTAAAATAAATGAAAATCTAAGAAATATTTTTAAGTTCTGTACCCTTTCGTTACTCGCTAATTGTCTTTACTAATAACCTTATATATCCCTTAAATGACAACTTCTCTCAAAAAAGTATCTGGACTACTCTTTTTACTCTTCATTTGCATTGCTTTTGTTCCAAAGGGCAACGATCCTTTGGAAAAACTGGTGAACGCACTACACCAATGGACGGATAGTGTACCTCAGGAAAAGGTATATCTACACATGGATAAAC
>JANXVH010000042.1 GCA_025351765.1 Pedobacter sp. | reverse complement strand
AGAGATTTCTCCGAAGGTCGAAATGACAAGAAAATAATTACAAGAAAATAATGACAAGTACAACAATTACTAAAAAGCAATTATTTATAAAAAATGAAAATATTATTTAATAGGATAGGCCAGTCTAGGTATTTCGGACTGATCATGCTCTCTTCCTTGGCTTTAGGCCTCTTTTATTTGTACCAGTACATTCAACGGAACAACTTTAGTTTCGATCCAACTGCAGGGTATATTGATCCAACAATCTGGATCCTGGTTTTGATATCGATCATGTGCTTTATCACTTTGATTGGTTTATCGGCCTTGCTCCTAACCCAATTATTTAAAGTTATTGGTTTACCCGCTCCGGGTAATATGGTTTCACATTTTAATTCACTACAGTCATGGCAAAAATTGAGTCTACTATTTGCTTCTTATGCATTGCTCTTACTTGCAGGAGTGGGATGCTTGATCGCAATATGTTAATTACTCCTGCTACTTATGAGTATCCCCTAGCTAGGCAAATGAACCGCATTTTAATGGGCGATCATTTTTTAGCAAAGAGTCGCGCTTTTAACCGTAGGGTTATCTACAAAAAATTAATCCCCATTGCCGAAGCTGAGCTTTGGGTTAGGGAGGCAACCGGCGGTAACGACGGCAAACGGGTTGAGGAATATTTGAACGCAGTTGGTTTGAAAAAGGGGGATCCCTATTGTGCTGCTTTTGTATCATGGGTATTTAAGCAGGCGGGTTATGATGCGCCCAGAACGGGCTGGAGCCCTGCTTTATTTCCCACCTCCCGACTAGTTAAAGCTGCTGAACCGGGTAATGTTTTCGGCATCTATTTCCCGGCATTAAAAAGAATTGGTCATTGTGGTTTGATAGCGGGTGTTCAAGGCGACTGGATCCAAACTATTGAAGGCAATACGGATGGTTCTGGTGGTAGAGAGGGTACTGCAAAGTTAGAAACCGCAGCTACCGCTAAAAAAGAGGTTATCATCAAAGAAAGCACCCCCAGTAAAAACATGGATTTGGGTTGGTGCAGGTTTGGTTTGTATTATTATCCTTTTGGCGTATGTGAAGTTCTTGAGGTAGTGGAATGCGATTAAAGCATTCTATTTTGACATAAAAAAACAGGCTCCGGCGAAAACGCCGGAGCCTGTTTTTTTGTTGTAATTATTAAGGATTGAAAGTTAAACCTACGTAATACAATGCACCTACTGATGGGTTACCATAAGAAGTGAAATAATACTTATTAAGGATATTTGAGCCTCCCAATTTAATCATAGTTTTAACTGAAGGGATTTTCAGGTTTACCTGAGCATCGAATGTGCCGAATGCCGGAACATCTCCTGATGCAAATGATGAATTCCAATAAAAAGCATCCTGCCATCTGTAGGCAACATTAAAGCCTACATTCTTTATGATTTCTTTATTACCTAAACCAAGGTTATAACGAATGGTTGGTGTGTTAAAATCATTGATGTAAGAGGTAGGAAGATTTCCAATTTCATTGTAAGAAACGTTACCGCTAACATTGTAACCACCAACTAGGTAGTCTAGTCCCAATGCTGCTCCGTAAGAAGTTACTTCTCCTTTTGCATTTACCGGTACTCCGAATTTTGAAAATGAAGTTCCGTTTTGCTGATATACATCAACCGCTGTGATGAAGTTTTTGTACTTGTTGTAATATCCGTAAGCGTCTATCAGCAACTTAGAGCCCAGTAAGCCTTTATAACCCAACTCGTACGCTTGTACGCTTTCTGGGGTTACTCCTTTAGGATCAAAATTGTATGCTTGCAATAATGCCACATTGGGGGAACCCTCAGCTACCGTACCAATAAAAGCACGGTAACTAACATCTGTATAACCTTTGTTGGTAGTTAACAGCCCATATTTGTTTAAGCTACCGGGTAAGCCACCTATTAGGCGCTGTAGGCCACCAGCAACTGACAAGTCAATGTACTGATTTTGTGTTGTAGGATTACGGTAACCTGTTTGGTAAGAAACACGGATATTATTGTTTGGAGCAACAGTGAATACACCTGTTATTCTTGGTGTAAAACGACCCTCAAAATTGCTGCTCTTATCGTATCTTCCAGCAACGGTAAGTTTCAACTTGTTATCCAGCAGCTTTTTACCTATTTGCGCAAATGCACCGTATTCTTTGATGTCTATTTGTCCGTTAAGGTCGTCAAAAATAGTTCCTCCAGATCTTAACTGATAAATCCTGTAAGAGCTACCTACTTGCAGTTCCACTACATTGTTAAGCGCATTTGAGAAATTATACATGCCTTCGTAATGGTACAAGTTGGTTTTATCATTAAACTTTGCCCCAACGCCAGATGCAATTGTGCTATTGGTTAAATTGCTTTTAGCAGCCTCGAATTGTGGTGTGCCTGGGATTAGACGTCCTTGATCTGCAGTAGCTCTGGCTGCCGCATGTGCCTGCGCATCTGTAATAGATGGGTTAGCCAGTTTTGCACCAATATAGGTACCGATATACTGTGGATACCAATCTGTAGATTTTTTCCCAGCTTCATTAATAAATGAACCCAGGATAGATGAAATATAGGAATCGCCTGATCTCTCTTGTGTGGTGTATCCCCTTAAGAAGAAATCCTCGCCTTTCAATTCCAGCTTATACTGGCCGATGCTAAAGTTACGTAATGAATAACGATCTGAACCGGTGTAAACTGAAGTACCTGTACCCCAGTTTGCCTGAGCAATGGCTTCTACTGTTGAGGTTAGCTTATAGTGCGCTGATCCTGATGCTTTAAGGGACTGTGTATTGTAATCTACTAACGCACTTTCATTATATCCGGTACGTGAAACGGTTTGGTTAGGCAGTATGCCTTTATTAGCCAAACCAAAGTAGAAAGGAAGGTATTTGCCGGTTACTGTAGGTCTTAATGCAGCTGGAACGTTAGCATTGATAAAGCCAACGTATTGTGCATAGCTGGCACCTGCAGGAACATTATCTAACACGGTTTTTGGGTTGAACAATCCGCCTGATGCTGCAAGTATACCGGCACGAACCGCAGGCTCAATGCTTTGCGATACTACGCTACGCATGTTTTGTCCGCTTTCGTCTCCGTAAACATTGATACCGTCATAAGCAGGGTCTGAAGCACGATCTCCAGATTTAAATGTTCTGGAAGCACGGTCGAAGTTGCTATAATTATCTGCCTGCCAGTCTTTAGCCTGAAGAAATGAGAAAGTACCCTTAAGTGCAAAACGGTTGTTCCAAGCCTTTGCCAGCCTCACATCTAGTTGCTTATATTCTTGATTTCCTGTGTTATTATCGTTAATATGGTTTACACCTGTTTTGAATTGGAAGCTTGGACCTTGGTAAACAAATGGGTTTTTTGAGCTCATTAACATGGTTCCATTGATACCGCCAGCTCCATACAACGCTGAGGATGCTCCGGGCAATAATTCTACATTATCAAGATCAAGATCGTTAACTCCAATGATGTTACCCACCGAGAAGTTAAGGCCTGGCGCTTGGTTATCCATCCCATCTACATATTGATTGAAACGTGTATTTCCGTTTGAGTTAAAACCTCTCGTGTTTACAGATTTGAAGGTTAAACTTTGCGCACTCACTTCAACACCTTTCATGTTGGTTAACGCATCGTAGAATGACGGCGTTGGCAATTCTCTTAGTACTGCTTGTCCCATTCTCTCCACAGAAACAGGAGATTCAAGAATTCGTTCTGGTGTGCGTGAAGCAGATATGACAACCTCTTGACCAAGAATTGCGGCTGATTCTAACTGGAAATCAAGGTTGCCTGTGCTTTTGCTGATTTCCTTTTCAATTGAAGTGTAACCTACATAGGTAACAACTATGGTGAAAGGCGCTTTTTCTGTTGTGGTAAAAGAATACTTTCCGTTGTTGTTTGTTGCTGTTCCGGAAGTTTTTCCTTTGATGGTGATACCTACGCCAGGCATTGGTTCGTTAGTGGCCTTGTCTATAACAAGACCGCTAATGGTTACGCTTTGTGCCTGTGCAAATACAACTGTAATGCACAAGATGAAAAGTGTAAATACGGCTTTTGTAAAAGTTTTGCTCATAGTTTATTTTTATAAATGGTTAATTATATTTTAAATCTAGTACAAATTTTCAATTATTCAAATTGCTTTCCAGTTATAATTTCGTTGGTATTTCTAATTTGGTATAAATGATTAAGTTTTATGTTAAATTGCAGAACCGAATATATCTATTGATTACATTGGCATATCTTTAATTGAGCAGCGATGAATAAAATAAAAGCCATTATAACAGTTGTTATACCTGTTTTATTAACCTTTTCCCTCAATACTAAATTTGGTGATACGCCCCCACTTCTTAAATTTCTCAACCCCTTTACTGGTTTTTGGCAGAACGCAGAAAGCTCCACTGTAAAGGCTAGCAGAAAGATTGTTTTAAAGGATGCGCTACAAGATGTGGACATCGCTTTTGACGACCGTATGATCCCTCACGTTTTTGCTCAAAATGACCATGATGTATATTATGCCCAAGGGTATGTAACTGCTATGCATCGCCTTTGGCAAATGGATTTCCAGACCCGTTATGCTGCTGGAAGGCTTTGTGAAGTTGTTGGAAAAAAAGCCATTGAAGTAGATCGCTATCAGCGAAGAATGGGTATGGTGTATGGCGCGGAAAATTCTCTTGAAGGAATGATGGCAGATCCGCAATCGAAAGAGATGATCCTGGCTTACACGGCAGGTATCAATGCTTATATTCATTCTCTATCTGCAGCTCAATTACCTCTTGAATATAAATTACTGGATTTTAAGCCGGAAGACTGGACACCATTAAAGTGTGCATTGCTTTTAAAACAGATGTCGGCGGTTTTAGCCATGGGCTCAGACGAGTTCTATATGACCAATATCAGGAAGAAGTTTGGAACCGATGTGATAAAGGACCTCTTTCCAGATTATCCATTTAAAGAAGATCCGATTATACCTGTAGGTACAAAATGGGATTTTAAACCCCTTAAAATTCCGGAAGCACCTACAACTTTAAATAATGATGTTGCAAGTAATTTAAAGACTAAAGAACTAGAAGAGGGTATTGGAAGTAATAACTGGGCCATTTCCGGTAAAAAAACGGTTTCTGGCTATCCTATACTAGCCAATGATCCGCATCTGGATTTAACCTTACCTTCCATCTGGTATCAGATCCAATTGCATGCACCGGGTTTGAACGCATACGGAGTGTCGTTACCTGGCGCTCCAGGTATCATTATTGGCTTTAACCAGAACATTGCCTGGGGGGTAACCAATGTTGCAGCAGATGTGTTGGATTTCTATAACATTAAGTTTAAAGACAATACCCATAGCAGCTACTGGTATAATAATAAATGGAATAACACCAAAGTGAGGTATGAGAAAATTACTGTTAGAGGTGGCAAGACAGAAATAGACACAGTTTATTATACCCACCACGGACCAGTTGTTTATTTGGAAAGACCTAAAAATTATTCAAAATCCAACAACGTACCAACGGGCAGTGCGTTGAGGTGGATAGCTCATGAAAGATCAAACGAGCTGAAAACTTTTTACCTGCTAAACAGGGGAAAAAATTACGCCGATTACCGCCAGGCGCTTACTTTCTACACCGCCCCGGCACAGAATTTTATTTTTGCATCAGCCGAAAACGATATCGCAATTACTGCCAATGGCAAGTTCCCGTTGAAATGGAGAGAACAGGGCAAATTTATTCTGGATGGTTCAGATCCTAAAAACGATTGGCAAGGTTGGATTCCCTCGTCACACAATCCAACAGTTAAAAACCCTTCAAGGGATTTTGTAAGTTCTGCCAATCAATCCTCAACTGATCAAACCTATCCCTATTATATTAACTGGGAGTTTGCGCCTTATGAACGTGCCAAGAGAATAAATGACAGATTAACAGTTATGAAAAATGCTACTGCCGATAGTATACGTTTAATGCAAACTGATAACTATAGTATTTTTGCACAAAATGCCGTAGCAACATTACTTTCTAAAGTGGACAATGCAGGATTAAATGCTACTCAAAAGGAAGCATGGAATAAAATTACAGAGTGGGATAAGTTTTATTCAGCAAATTCTATTGCTGCCAGTGTATTTGATCTCTGGGCAAAGCGCCTGCAATACAACATTTGGGATGATGAGTTTAGCGTGGATGATGTGCCAATGAAATATCCGTCGCGAGACAGAACACTACAGCTTATATTGAAGGAGCCAGAATCCAAATGGGTAGACAATACTAAAACGCCTGTTAAAGAAACTTTAAATGATTTGATAACGGAATCTTTTAAATGGAGTTGCGATAGCCTGGAAAGAAAGTACGGAGCAATAGGTAAGTTATGGGAATGGGGAAATGTAAAGCATACTAATGTTCCACACCTGGCTAAAATACCTGGCTTTGGCTCCAAAACTCTAATGATAGGCGGTGGTAAAACTTCCATAAATGCGCTTAGCGAAACAAACGGCCCATCTTGGCGGATGGTAGTTGAACTGGGAAAAACGCCTAAAGGACATGGTGTTTTCCCCGGCGGACAATCTGGAAATCCAGGCAGTATGTTTTATGATAATATGATTGATACCTGGGCAAATGGACAGTTGTTTGACTTATATTACATGCAGACGCCAACCGACTCAAATTCTAAAATAATAGCTAATTTAAAAATATCCAAAAAGTAATCAATATGGTATTTCTTGTTGTACTTATAGCCTCTTTCTTATTGCAAATGGTTTTGCCATGGTGGATTATAGTGGCCATTTCCTTCGCTACCTGTGGATTAATTGGAAAAACAGGTAAGATTGCATTATGGTCGCCTTTTTTTGCTATTCTTTTACTCTGGACCGGTATGGCGCTTTATAAAAGTTTACCAAATGAAAATATGTTGGCTGGCCGCGTGGCTGAGATGTTAGGTATTAAAATTTGGTGGATGGTATTGGTTCTAACAGCTATTCTGGGTGCTTTTGTGTCCGGGATAAGTGGCTTTTGCGGCTATCACTTTAGAAAAGCCGTATTGGTAAAGAAAAGTACTTCGTAATTACAGGCGGTTGTGTATTTTTGCACAGTGAGTAATTTAGCACAGCGAATATTTTCCATTAGCAACCCTGACGATTTTGATACGGTTTGTCTAGAAGTATTCGCGCTACAGGCCAAAAATTGTTGCGTTTACAGCCAATATATCTACAATTTAAAAATCGTCCCTGAAGAAGTTAAATCTGTTAAAGAAATTCCTTACCTGCCAATAAGCTTTTTTAAAACTCATGAAGTTTTAAGCAGCGAGCAGCAGCCACAAATTACTTTTAGCAGTTCCGGCACTACCGGAACTGTACAAAGCAGGCATTTGGTTACCGACTTAAATATTTATGAAACTAGTTTTATTAAAGCGTTCAATTTGTTTTATGGACCTGCAGAGGAAGTATGTTTTTTAGCCCTGCTCCCATCGTATTTTGAAAGGGAAGGTTCTTCATTAATCTACATGGTTGATGCCTTACTGGAACGAAGCAATCATACCAATAGCGGTTATTTCTTACAGAACCATGCTGAACTGTTTAATGCTCTTGAACAACAAAAAGCTAAAGGACAAAAAACTCTATTAATTGGGGTTACTTATGCTTTGCTTGATTTTCTGGAAAACTATACGATCTCTTTTCCTGAACTGGTTGTAATGGAGACCGGCGGCATGAAGGGTAAAAGAAAAGAAATGGTACGCGAGGAACTACATCATATATTAACAGCAGGTTTTGGCGTAAAAGCCATCCATAGCGAATATGGAATGACAGAACTACTATCTCAGGCCTATTCTAATGGCCGTGGTATTTTTAATTGTCCGCCCTGGATGCAGATTAATCTACGCGATACCAATGACCCGCTATCTGCGGTAACGGGATCAAGAACCGGGGGCGTCAATGTAATTGATCTGGGCAACATCAACTCTTGCTCTTTTATTGCTACACAGGATCTTGGAAGAACTTATAACGACGGTTCTTTTGAAATACTGGGTCGATTTGACAATTCGGATATAAGAGGATGTAATTTGTTGGTGCAATAACAAGTCTATGCCCGCAAGAAAGGTAAGATTGTTATTCAGCGATGATCAAAAAGTAATTCTTTTTACCTTTTTGTACAATGATAAATTGATGGTTAATTAAATTAGCATTGGTATAATTATTACTAACATCGGTTATTTTGAGCTTGTTGATACTAAGGCCACCTCCCTGAACCGTTTTTTTAACTTCTCCCTTTGAGGGAAAGATATTTGTTTTCTCCGCTAAAAGCGTAGCGGCATCTATTCCCTGACTTAGATCATCTTTAGAAATGCGAAATTGAGGAACCCCTTCAAATATTTCGAAGACACTTTTGGCATCCAGTGTATGGAGAAACTCAAGTGCTCCATTCCCAAATAAAAACTCAGAAGTTTTTATTGCCGTTTCCAAAGCAGATAAAGAATGGGTTCTGATAGTAATGTCTTCAGCTAATGCCTTTTGCAAAATTCTAAGGTGGGGTGCTTCATTGTGGGCTAACTCTAAAGCGTCGATGTCTTCTTTGCTTTTCAATGTAAAAATCCTGATCCATTTTTTGGTATCATCATCGCTGGCATTTAACCAAAACTGGTAGTATTTGAAAGGGGAAGTTTTTTCAGGATTTAACCAGATGGCACCGCTCTCTGTTTTACCAAATTTGGTTCCGTCTGCTTTTTTGATCAACTGAGTGGTTAACCCAAAAGCCCTTCCGGCGTCCTTTCGTCTAATCAGTTCAGTTCCGGTTACAATATTCCCCCATTGATCTGAACCACCCATCTGGATGATGCAGTTGTGGTGTTTCCATAAATAATAAAAATCGTAACCTTGAATAAGCTGGTAACTAAACTCCGTAAATGACATGCCTGTATCACCTTCAAGACGTTTTTTAACGCTGTCTTTGGCCATCATATAGTTAACGGTAATGTGCTTTCCTACATCTCTGATAAAATCAAGGAAATTGAAATTCTTAAACCAGTCTATATTGTTAACCATAACTGCACCATTACCTTCATCTGTAAAGTTGAGGAACTTAGCTAGCTGCACTTTCATGCCAGCCAAATTGTGCTGCACCATTTCTTCAGTTTGAAGGTTACGCTCGTCTGATTTTCCGGAAGGATCACCCACCATACCTGTAGCACCGCCAACTAAAGCATAAGGCTTGTGTCCAGCGCGCTGAAAATGAATTAATGTCATGATTTGGGTTAAATGGCCAACATGAAGCGAATCTGCAGTAGGATCGAATCCTATATATCCAGCGCACATTCCTGCATTTAATTTCTCCTCTGTTTCAGGCATGGCATCATGTAGCATACCTCTCCACCTCAACTCTTCAATAAAATTGGTCATTTTTGTATCCTTTTGCGGCAAATATAGGAAAAGCTGTGTTATCCCGTAATTCACTCCATTCAAAAAACCTGTGACGCAAATAAAATTCCCTACTTTTAAATATGAACTTCCTTTCCCATTATTATTTTGAGCGCAATAACGGAGATGCAAATATGATCATTGGTGTTGTTATGCCTGATTTCATTAAAAATGCCGACAAAGGAACTAATCTCTACCCTACCAAAGTACCTCATCTTTTTATTCAAGATGATAAGCAGTTCAGCGTTTACAAAGGATGGACTCGGCACATTAAAGTTGATGCACTTTTCCACTCCTCTGATTTCTTTACCTACCAAACACAGCAACTGAAACAGTTATTGCTACCAATAATGGGCAATACTGTAGTGAAGCCCTTTTTTCTTGCCCATATTGGGGTTGAACTAATATTGGATCATTTGCTGATCCTGAATGGAAAGGTAAACATAGGCTTATTTTATGATGCGCTGGCTGCATCTGATAAGGTGGCAGTAGAAAGGTTTCTATTGAATTGTAAGATGGATAACACCACTGCTTTCTTTAATTTTTTAAATGGCTTTATTTCTAGCAGATACCTGTTTAGCTACCAAAAAATTGAAAACATCTCTACTGCATTAAACAGAATTTGCATGCGCATATGGAATAATCCTTTTACCGAAGCACAATTGGCCTTATTAACTAAACAACTAATTGTATTCGTTAAAAAAATGAATTGTGAATATTTATCCATTTTTGACGAAATAGAGCACCAATTAAAATAGGCTTATTTGTATCTTCGTTCCATGTCACTATTTGTGATAAAGCATACTATGTCTTAAAAATTTATCCCAATAAATAAAATGCTTCAAAACGTAATTGAAGGCATTTTATATTTTTAGTCATTTCTTATTATTAATAAATGGTGTGCAAATAGCGTGCAAATCTTATATTTGTATATGGCAACATCGCGGATTATACTAGATACAAGAAGAGCAAAAACAAATGGGTTCTACCCTATCAAGATCAGAGTGGCAAATGTGAAAGACTGGAGGATGTACGGGACAACCTATTCACTCGGTATAGATGATTTCGAAAAGCTTATCAAAGGAAAAAATCTGAATGAGGAGTTAAAGCCGATCAAAAAGAAAACTGATGCACTGAAGAAAAAAGCAGATGAGATAATTGAAGCGCTGGAGCCTTTCGACTTTCATATTTTTGAAACCAGATTTCTAAGAAAGGGTAATCGATCAGATCTTTTGTTTTTGCTTCGGGACAAAGCGCAGGCTTGTGAAGATAATGAACAATACTCGAGTAAGAACCTTTATAATCAAGCAGCCGTAATGCTTGAGTCCTACCTTTTAAAGGACAGGCCAAAGAGCGAGCCTAAGGAAGTTTCTCTACCTGTTAGCCTAATTACCCCAAGATGGCTAAATGCCTTGGAAAAATGGGCGTTATCGACTACCTACGATAAAACGATCAAGGGCAACAAAGGAACGTCTAAAGAATTGAAGTATAATCAGACAACATTAGGCATGTACCTGATCCGAGTGAGATGCATTTTCAACGACATTATAAGTGCTAAGGAGTTAAATCCGGATGCATACCCTTTCCATAAAGCAGACAACAAGAATGGTTACAGGATACCGCAACCTATCAACAACAAACGGCCGTTAGATATGGACAAAATTATGGGTCTCTATAATTACCATCCGGTAAATCGAGGTGAACAACTAGCAAAAGACTTGTTCATGTTTAGTTACCTTTCCAGCGGCATGAACATGGTTGATATTTTTAGATTAAAATGGTCAGATGTCAAAAGCCAGCACTTCACATTTGTTCGAAAGAAAACAGAAAAAAAAACAAGTGGCACCAATAGAATTACCATTCCATTAAATTCAGACTTACTTGAAATAATTGAGCGACAAGGAAGTAGAAAATTAAACAGCGAT